>NZ_LJCS01000007.1:0-125398 GCF_001280945.1 Photorhabdus heterorhabditis
GTTATCTATGCTCCTGGGGATGCGTTCTCTTGCCGCCGCACTGCAACTTAAAATCTATTGGGTATATTATCCCTCTTAAAAATAGTTTTTAAGAAAAACAATAATTGTTCATTCGCATAATAAGTGCAAATAACAATTCAATTTTTCCGATCTACGAATATTCCCTTTATCCCTACGAGTTCTCTTTAATGAATAATCTCTTACCAGAGAAATCGATTAATATTGCGTATTTATTAAAGAAATTATTCCCGATTAATCCATCAGTATTTAACTGATTAAATTCCCCATCAACCAATACCGAATTCAACTTGATTCCCTTCGCGCCCATTTCGTCAAGTTGAAACGTCGATGCAACGCACCCTTCATTATCCATCTCTTGAACCACAGCCTGGCAAGAAATGTTAGCTGGAGGAGACTTTAACCTTTCTTTCCAAAAAATCGAAACCGATGCGCCAGTATCCAATACCATGTTGTAGCTCTTAAAGTTTTGTGAAACTTTGACCGCAATGCCTTCTTTAGTCAGTCTCAACGGTAATTTTATCCAACCCTCATCCACATTGACCCCCAATGCTTGTAAATGATCAGAAACTGATAATTTCCGGCTTTTATAATCAATAAGAACAACCTTTTCCTTGAATAAATCAAGGCCAATTACCATCGAAGACGGAAGATGATTATCTCCCATTAATGTCATCCCCCATGGTGTTAACGAAACTCCTGTCACATCCTTAAACACCATGCCATTTATCGAAAGCTGTGGAATATTAAATTTGTCATTTAAAAAAATCTTACCCGTAAGGTCAGTAGAACGCGCTTTTTCAGGTTCGATAACTAAGCCGGAAATTTTCGACATCAGGTTTTTAGATAAATGGAGACCTATAATCGAACCCGTATCGATCATAAGATTTTGAGTTTTCCCATCAATTTCAAGATTTGCTATCGGTAGAGAAAATTCATCAAATTGAAAATTTATATGCATGACTTTTTCAGAAGCCACGGAGTCTGTGACAAACAATGACATCATGGAAGAAAAAGCAACAAATGCAGTCACCTTGATATGTTTACTTAGAGAAAAATGCATGGGGGTTCTCCACTTCTGCGTTCATACTGAGATCAAAAACCCTATCCGCCATTGCGATCATTGTCGGACGATGGGCTACAAATACCCTGGTAATTTTTAGTTCTCGGATTGAGTCATTAATTTTTGCTTCGTTATCGATATCCAGATCACTCGTTGCTTCATCAAGAAATAATATCTTTGGACGTTTGTACAATGCCCTGGCAAGAGAAATACGCTGCCGTTGTCCGCCTGACAGCGCGCTGCCCATATCTCCAACCATGGTTTCATATTTCATCGGCATCTCTTCTATTTCAGTGTGAATTGAAGCAAGACGAGCACACTCATATATCCATTCATAGTCAGGCTTAACGTCGAATGAACTAATGTTATCCAAGAGCGATCCTGCAAATAATCTGTCCTCTTGTAAGACACAAGCAATATGGCTACGGTAGGCCCCAAGCCCTAATCTCCGCACATCAACTCCGTCCAAATAAATAAAGCCACTTTCTGGCGATACTAATCCACCGATTGTTTTAAGAAGTGTCGATTTACCACAACCTGACGGCCCGACTATAGCGATACTTTCACCAGCCTTGATAGACAGAAAAACATTCTCAAATATAGCGGGTTCGCCATCACCATAACGATAACTCAGACTTTTAATTTCAATGCTTCCTGAAATTGTTTCAGAACACGATAGAACAGCCTCCCCTTCATGATGTTCAGGTTCGGCTAAAGCCACTTCTGACAGTCGTTCGCTATGCATATCGATCAAGCGAAGTTTAATAATCGAGTCAACCACTCGTATGGTTCGATTTACGTACATATCAGAGTAAATTAAGAAAGCAAACAGCATACCTGTGGTTAAAGCACCGCCATCAATCAATTTAGCCCCTAACCACAATATGGATACGGAAGTAAGACCAATTAAAAGCTGTGCCGCTGTCTGCGTCACCAAGTCAATTTTAAAGAGGTATATTTTTGCATTGGTTTCATCAATAACAAGATTGAGCCAGTCAGATCGTCTGCGATCTGCTAAGTCAAAAATTTTAACGCAAGTGATGCCACGAACTGTTTCAAGGAAATGTGACTGCTGCTGAGATTCATGAGCTATCGCCTCGAGATTAGCAGAACGATAGGCTCGAAAAAGAAAGAATTTTAGCGAGGCGTATAAAATGGATATCGAAATTACCACTACAGCAAGGTAGCCATTATAAACCCACATTAAAAAGAAAAGCCCAATCACCACGACAATATCTAAGAGTGAAGCTATCATATCCGCAGTGAAGGCATCTTGTACTACCGACAAAGAGTTAAATCGCGAGGTGACGTCACCGATATGACGTTTTTCGAAGTATGAAGTAGGTAATCGGATCATATGACTAAAAAGTCCAGAGCTCCATTGAATACCCAAAGTATACTTAATCGACATAACAGACCATGAACGCACAATACTAAGTAAAGCTCTGAATATTAATAAGCCAATAATTCCGCACACAATCACAGAGACAAGATCAATATCGCTAGACCTCAAAGCCATATCTATAGTGAATTGAGCTGCCATCGGCACGGCCATAGCAAGAAGTTCAATACAAAATGATAAAGCCAATACTTGAACTAAAGCCCGAGATAATCCAGAAACGTTTTTAAACATATCCAGCAATCGAATTGTTTTCTTTTCAGTACGTTTCTGAAAGTCTTTATTTGGCCAAAGCTCAAGTGCGACACCCGTAAATTTTTTAGATAACTCATCGACAGAAATTCTTCTCTCGCCTTTTGCCGGATCATGAATAATGGCCCCCCGGCGTGAAAATTTCTTCAATACAACAAAGTGATTAAAGGACCAATGCAAAATACAAGGCGTTTTTACCTGACTTAAAGAATCAAGATCAGCGCGAATTGGACGAGAAGCTAATGAGAGACGATCAGCTAATACGATAATATCGCGCAGGTTCATACCTTTTAAAGACACCTGATAGTATTTGCGGAGCGCTTGCAGATCCATGTTAAGTCCATAATAACCTGCAATCATAGCGACACAAGCGAGTCCACATTCCGTAGCTTCTGTTTGCATCACAACAGGAAGACGGTGCTTGAATGCTTCAAAGTAGCCTTTCATTGTGACATTCATACATCATCTCCAGATTTACCTTGAGTCGCGACATGAATTCTTTTTAGAGGTAATAAAATCCATTCGTAGATTGGCCTTTTTCTGATAAAAATATCTGTTTCGACCCCCATTCCGGGCCGTAAAGGATGCATATTTCCAGCTAAGAGTACACCGTCGCCTTTGGGGCGGATATGAACTTGAAAATACCGTTTCTGTTGCCGATTATTCTCATCCCTTATTCCTAAACTCCCTTCAACTGAAGTCGTGGAAATTGCAGTAACAATACCATCATGCTGCCCAAACCACTGGTATGGATAGGCATCAAACCGTAATTTTACAGATTGTCCTTCTCGCAACTCTCCAATAACTTCAGAGGTGGAAAAGATTTCTACTTTGGGGCGGCCCGAAGTAGGTACAACACTCGCTAATTCTTGGGACGAGCGAATTCTTTTGCCAACTAATCCAGTAATTCCCGTTAACTTACCGTCAATTGGAGACGTTATATAGAGTTCCCTTCGTTCTTCCGTAGAGACTAAGTCTTGATCTAGCCGCGCAATATCTCGACGTAACGTTTCACGTGAGGTTTCAAGTCCAATGTGGATTGTTGCCAACCTCGCCATGATATCGATAGATTCACCTTGCAACTTAACCTTTTCTCGTTTGTAAGCCGCCAGTTGAACAGAAGCAGTATAATAATCAGAGCGGCGTTCTATATGATCTATTTCAAGTGCTATTCCTTTCCCAACTAATTTATTGAAAAGCTGAGCTTTGTCAAATAGCCATGCGACTTGTTCAGTTGATTTTGTGATCAAGTTGTCTAATTCTAGAATCTCCGCTTCCTTATTCTTAAGACGCTGGGTAAGAAAATCACTTTCCTTATCAGACGCCTCTGATTTCAGCATGATCTCTCGTTCAATTGCCGTCTTCTGTGACTTTAAGGCAGAAGTAATTTCATGACTTGTACGCCCATATTCGGTTTGAGTTTCCATGTTAACGATAAAAATAACATCTCCAGCGCGAACTTCTTTCCCTTCAACAGCAAAACTACGAACAATGGTTCCATTACCCGCTGCTTCTATTCTCGCCACCGCAGGCTCGTAAATAATTTCCCCTATTAGACGAACCTTCTGTGTGTAAGTCCCCATTATCATGAACACAACAAGGCTGACAACAATAACAAGCGCTATTATTGTCCAAACTGAGGCACCTACAGGCATAATAACCCGTGGATTTCCTAACCAATGATGAGTTCTGTGTTCTATTGCTTCGGATCTGAAAATAGAGTTTTTATTTGGCAATCTAAGGCATACCTCACATTGAAGTAAAATATTCAGCAAAAGTCTTTTATTGAATTACCGACCAATCGCTTTCATAATTCGATCTTCCTCTATACCCATATTGAGAAGATGAGCAGAAACACGACCAAGCAGGCTTCTCATAGAATAACAATATACTGACTTGCGTTTAAATCGCTCTTCATTCGAGAAACGATTAACTATACGTCCACCAGCACAAACTTTTGCCCAAATACAGTCTTCGCATTCTGTTGGCAGAGATTCCCCTATAGACGAATATTCCTGAAACTGTGGGCTATTTAATACTTCAGATAGGCTGATTTCAGAAATGTGACCAATGATGTCGAAAATACGGTCAGATGTTGATCTCAAGGTATCATCGACACGGACAGAACCATCTGAACCAATAGTAAACGCATATATCCCAGCTACGCTTGGGTTATGCCCCAAAAATCCCGTATTTTCCGCGCCAAGAAGACTGGCAATATGGGTATTGAAAAGACGTACAAAAATCTTAGGGTTATTGTCATTCACCCACTCGTCTAATGCCTCGTTGAGGAAACGCCCAACGCCAACCGGATCAACCTGGGCATCAGTGTAACAGTCGTCTGGGACTAGAAAATCAAAGCCATAAACGCCCAGGTTATCAACAAAGTGTCGATATATTTCAGCACCACTTGCTTTAGCATTCGCGACACACAAAATACCCGGTTCTGACGGAAGCCGGCCTTCTTGATAAGCTTCTTGAAGTTTACGGAGACCTTGCACAGTACCTTCGTAAGTACTACGCCCTTTTCTATCTAAACGATGACGATCGTTAATATGCTTCGGTCCATCAATGGAGACACTCACACTGACAGAATATTTTTCGAATAAAGATATCCATTCATCATCAATAAGGATGCCATTAGTCTGTAATGCAAATTTGATATTAGCACCATGGTAATTACCTGAGGCTAGTCGCTCACACATACTGGCAAACTGCTGCTTTTTCATCATAAGAGGTTCTCCTCCATGAAAATCAATTTGCAGAGTATCAATATCATATTCTTGACTTCCCCGCTGAAAGAAATCCACCAGGTAATCAATATTCGCATGAGAGATCCTAGCGGGACTATCATTAGCCACCGAATTTCCTTTATTGAATACGTAGCAATAGTCACAATTGATATTACATCGCTCGCTTATCTTTAATATTACTTCAAGATGTTGAATTTTTTTCTTAACTAATGAATTAACCATCACTCGAAGCTCCATTTTTTACTTTGTTAGACTCTATGCCAGTAATACGAAAATGGCAGGTTAAGTTCCAACTACGAACGTTGCTCAGATCGAAAGAATCAAATGGGGGCAATTAAGCCCCCTGATTTTAATCCACTGAATTTAAATGCGTTTTGTCCATTTTGCGAAAGCATTCACCCAACCGCCAGAGATTTGGTCGAGCAGATCTTCTGTTAGAGGTTGAGGTTGATTATTTTTAACTTTAGTACCTTTAATTTCAGTTTTAGTTTCTGCGATTTCTTTTTTCAAGCTAGACATAATGACTCCTCCAATGATTTTTTAGATATCAACAGATGATATCCATCGATATTAATTTAAATAAACTTATGAATATTTAAATTATTTTTCTACTTTTTAACGTAAATCCCCATGTAAATGAGGTGTCGAATTTTCCGACATAAGAATTATTGTTCAATTTGACGGAATGGCTAATAAAAATTTTAATTGTTGAGATCAAACTCGCAAAAATAACCTTACATTCATAATATTGATAAAAATAACAAATCCACTCTATAAAACAGAGAAAATAATGGGTCTGCACCACATACAGGAATTTATTAAACAACGAACCGTTTCATCTTGGTTTAATAATAAAGCCTTATACTTCACAATAAGTATTTTTAACTTATTTAAATAATATTTTCTTGCTATTATTATTTCAAAATAGCCTATCTTTATCCTTCGCAATTAAATTATTAAATTGGATATTGTTTTTAAACAAAACAGAACAACCAAATAGATCTGATTAAACTCATATAATCAAAAATGGTGGTCTTCTGAACGGTCTGCAAAGTTCCATTTTTTTATGATAGTGTCCCGCATTTCTACCTATTTTTTCCTACCTACGGTTAATTATTTTTTAACTGATGGTGATTATTTGCATACCAGGAAATATAATCATTACTCGATATCGGTGTCTCAATACCAATCTTATCCACGCCAAAACTGGCAATATAATCATTTATTCTGTCTGCATGCTGACGTATATATTCAATACGTCTCTCGTCTATTTTTTTAGCTTCCTGTAAATTGATCACTTCACTTCTCAGGAGATTGCTCATGGTACGATGAATACAGTCGAGAAGATAACCTTCGATGATCATATAAAAATCATCATCATTATCGTAGTATGCATCAATAGTTGTCGTCACCACGGATAAAATGGCATATGTTTGGCTTAGTTCTAGAAAATCTCCACTATGCTGATTAAGCATGTCGAGATTTATTTTTTTATTGTTACTCACTATTAGACTATTCAGTTTTTCATATAAAAAATTCATATAATCATGCAAAATAGGAAATAAATCATGCTGGAAAGATGTTTTTTCATGTATTTTTTTCATCTTATTGAGAATAATCGTCCCTCCAGCCTTTAGTGATAATACCAAATTATCACCTTCCGAAGTAATCGCGCCAAAATTAGATATTAAATAACTGGATATCTTGTTGACAGTAAATAATCCATGTGCACCACAACGTTCACGACAATTAATTAATATTTCTTGTGTGCGCCATGTACACAGTGACTTAGCAATCGAGATTTCAATAAGTAGCTCATCTGGAAATTTAAAGTTTTTAACTGACGCTGACAATATAACTGAAACTTTTTTTGTTAACTCTCTTAAGTATAACGCGTAAATGATCGTACTCAAAGTATCCCAGGCAATACCCTCTTTGAAATGAGAATAATTAATTATTGGCATAGCACCTGAGTAGCCAAATGTTTGTCGTTTATTTCCATATGCGTTGGTTATATGCAGCGCTGATTTGGCCGCCGTAATTGAGCTCATTGCCATGCATAACTTCCCTGAATGTACTCTATTTGTAATTAACGAGAATCTTTCTCTTAATTTTTTAGCCTGCAATGATATTTTTCCATCTCTGGTTAGGGTTATCATATTGCCAGCGAGGAGTCCTTCAAAAGGAATTTCGACATTATCAAATGAAGTGATTGCGTTATCTAAATAAAATCCTGGTTTATCGCCAAGTGGAGTAATTTTAACACCCGGCGTTAATTTGCCATTTACCGACAAGGGGAGAATAAATGGTAAAATACCATATTTCTTTCCTGATACATTTAGCTGAGCTAAAATTACAGCTATTTTGGGTAGTTCACAAGGTGTAGTATTAGGCATAAATTTATATGCATTTTGGCTTGGTGAATTCAACATGAATACACCTTTTTCCGGGAGATAATTAGCTTGTGTTTCGATAGAAATGAGATCATTACCGTGAGCCAGCTCAGTTGCAAGATATACGCCAATGGCACGACCTGAACAAAGTTTTTGGTAAAGATCTTCAACATAGGGAGTTTGCAATCCTAAGTTCGCAATAGTGCCGATGGCTAAATTAAAATGAATTGACAGCATAGAAACTACAGCACAATCATGCGGGGCTACAAGTTCATGAAGGGCAACTAATTCATTAAATGATTTCGTATGAATATTATTATTTCGAATATATTTAAGCAGTTCTATAAACTTTTTTACTGACGACTGATAACTACCACAAGTGCTTTTAAGTAGTTCTAAAAGGTTATCAGACACTTCTGTATTTCCTATGCCTAAATAAGACGTTAATTTTGATTTTGAATCGGACAATGATCTATTCATATCGATGAAACCTTTATCAGAATAACAATTTTAATAGTGTAATGTAATACACCCGAAACATATACCTCTGTTTTAATAAATTTACTAATAGAAGTAACCTGTTGAAAAAATTTCTTATAGCTCAGTGGAGAAAGCCATATTAAAATATTTTTATCAAGTAAATAGTTCGTTGTCGTTATTCCCTCCGAATAGGAGATTAATCATTTCATCATCATCAAAATTATCTGGATATGAATAGTTTGCCTTAGTATTTGATGATTATAGTACCAGATGGTGGTAATCAGTTTACTAAATAAATAACTGATAAATTAGTCGAGGAGGAGAATGGCTCTGCAATAGAATATTTAATTTAACGATGAAAATATTTACTTTTCAGTAGAATTTTTCTAAACAATATTGATATTGTTTTTTATAGATAAAAATCACCACATTGCTTTTATTAATCACTTAGTTTTAATGAAAAAAATCCCTAGCATTATTTATCAGAATAGACACCTATTATATTAATATGAAGTTGATGCAAAGATTATTTTAATAATCTACACTTCAAACACGTCAGATTTTCTTTATATTATTAACCAGGAGTAAATTATGAAAAAAATGATATCTATGCTATTTATTTTAATTGGTATGATCAGCACCTCCGCATTCTCAGCTGAACCAAATAGTGGTGTTGTTAAAGTTGCAGAAATTAGAACTGATTGGGACAATCCTGCACACTATTTTTATACATTTAGCGGAGTTTTAGCCAGTAACTGTGGAAAACCGAGTTATATTTGGTCAGGTTCAAGTTCTGAAAACATCAATAAGATATTAAGCCAAGCTTACGCACAAGATTTAAGTATTAAAGTTGGTATAGACAACATAAGTTGTAATATAACGACGGTTTATGTTATTAAACAACGGTAATTAATTTTCACATTATTATTAATGGGATTAAAAGATAGATAAGCATTGACTCCCTAACCCTATAATAAAACCCTCTATTGTAATAATAGAGGGTTTTTAATTGACACAAATCATAATAATTATATCATTATTGCTCTCTTATTTTCTATACAAAGATAATTTTCATGAAAAACACACATTGGCTTTAATAAATAAAAATTCAGGTATTATTTATCAGGCAAATCACTTTTTATATTAACAAAAAATTAATGAAAATATTACCTTCATCATCTACACTCCAAACCTACCAAAGTACTTTTATTATTAACCAGGAGTAGATTGTGAAAAAATTTATATCTATGTTGTTTATTCTTATTGGCATGATTAGTACACCTGCATTCTCAGCAAATGTTAATAGCGGGGTTGTCAGTGTTCACGAGATTAAGGCTGACTGGAAAACTGAAACAAATAACTCTGAACTTTATCTTTATACATTTAAAGGAAACTTAGCCAGTAACTGTGGAAAACCAGGTTATCAGTGGTCAAAATCAAGCGATAAAAACATTAATAAACTATTGTATTCAGCTTATATACAGAGATTAGAAATTAGAGTGGGAATAGAAAACACAAACTGTACTATAACTACTGTTATGATAGTTTTAAATTAAAAAATTATATTCAGTTAGATTAAGCATCTGCGATCAAATCCTCTACTACATCGTAGAGGATTTTTTAAATTAACTCAAACAACATTTTCTTTGTAAAATTATCTCAGTGTAACATCTATTTATTCACAATATATTTCAGTGGCAAAACTTGGTGCATTCTCGATAGTGTCGTGAACTGGGCAGGTTTTATTAATAAAATCGACAAAGGCATGAATTTCTTCTTCACTATTATCAGCTTTAATATAAAATTTTGTCACTATTTTAGAGAAACCTAATTTCGCTTGTTTATTTCTACCAGTGAAACCATCCGTATCAAGTTCACCTTCCAGATCAACATGAATATCAATTAAATTAATTTTATGCAGTTTAGCAAAAGCTTTTGCTACGATGCATTTACAGGCCCCCAAAGAACAGAGTAAAGCTTCAACGGGATTCATCCCCTGATCAGTACCCCCTAAATTACGCGGCTCATCTAAATAAAAGGAGAAATCTCTTGATGTACACTCAACTTTCAATCCAGCTACAGATTTTACTTTGGCAGTATATAATTCTTTCGGCATAATCTCACTCCTTATATACCTGTTATCTTTCAAGTTGCCTCTTTGTTGGCTGCACTCTCTCACCCCGGTCACATTATTATAACTTTTAATTTTTCTCCATTTTGTTTTTAAAGTGCTTATCTTTCAACTATTCTTTCCCAACGTGTTCCTCTATGGCTTGGCTGATATTTCCATTTTAATAAATGAGCAATTAATACTGCCATGCGGCTAGCCAACTCACGTTGTTCACTCTTGCCCACGTCTTCGATCTCCTCTGATTATATCAATCTCAGACAATTTACCGGCACGTAATAATGCTGCCTGCTCATTTGCCCAAGCGACCACATCAGTTTCGTAACGAGTGTGAGTCATCATTGCCTCCGCTAGTAGGTCTGTTATGCAGATGGTTTGTATCGTAGCCTGTCAGAAAATGCGCTTTAGGTCAAAAATGAACTTATCTTCAGGACCAGGTGCTCACCCTACTTCGGGCAACATTCCGCTCACTATTCCGATCTGGATTGCGATTACTGCAATACCGCAGGCAAATACCAGCAATAGTGCCAGTTTACCGCCAAATACTCGATAGCGGCGTTCATTTTGCTGACGGGATTTATATGCCAAGAGACTAGGCAATAATAATGCCAAAATTGACAACGCGACTGCGGCATACCCTAACGCCATCACAAAGCCTTTTGGGTAAAACAGCGCGAAAATCAAAGGTGGAGCGAAAGTTAACAAACCCGTCTGCATACGCCCGCTTACATTATCTTTGCGTTTAAATAGATCACCCAAAAAATCAAACAAGCCAAGTGCGACACCGAGGAATGAAGTTGCGAGCGCCAGATTGGCAAACATTTGTACAGCCAGCTCAGTTTTCGGTGAAGCAACAACTTCACGAATGCTGTGTAATAAACCATTCAACCCTGCATTTTCAGCTAAGATATCAACGAATGTCGTGGAATTAATACTACCGAGAGTCGCCAATTGCCAGAAAATATAAGCAAGCAACGGAATTGCGCTGCCGATAATAAATACCCAACGCAACCGACGTATATCTCCATTCATATATTTCACAATACTGGGAACACTGCCGTGAAAACCAAACGATGTGAATATCACAGGAATGGAAGATAATATTAATCCTTGCTCTAATGGCATGGTCAGTAGGTTAATATTCTGAACATGCGGCATCATCATCCCCAACATTAATATCAGGAAAATAATTTTTGCAGTAAAGATAACCCGATTAACCATATCTACTGAACTGGTGCCAATGCAAACAACGCCTCCGGCAATTACCGTAAATAGGGCAACACCGACGGAAGCTGGAAAAGATGAATTAAACCATTTATTAAGGCTGGTCGTCAGTAATTCCCCTGCCCCACTGATATATGCCGCAGTCAGTGCATACATCAAAAACATCATACTGCAACCCGCCAATATTTTACCGCCATAGCCAAGATAACGCTGAGCAAGTGTTCCTAGCCCCGTATCCGGCGACTCAAATTGATAAGCTTCAACCAGCAATAATGCGGTGTAACTCATCACAATCCACAACCCCACCAGCATGATCAAACTGACACCAAATCCCACACCAGCGGTTGCTAATGGCATGGCCAGCATTCCCGCGCCAATGGTCGTCCCTGCTACAATAAAAGTGCTGCCAACAGTACGATTCTTCACGTTTTTTTCCCTTCAAATAAACAGCAAGTGTTTAATAATAGAAAATCAGACAATTTTCTTTTTTTCTTCTTCATCAACAATCTGAGTAAGTTTATTAATAAAAATCTCCTGGAGCCTTTCCCAATATTCATCAAAATCATCAGTACTACGTAGGCAATGGGTCATCACTGCTGCACGCAATACATACACGCTGTGAACTTTATCCCACTCTTCCCGGCTAAAACCGCAACTTTCAACATAATGCCAGGGAGTATCGCCATATTCGCTATAGCCAAGCGACGTGGAAGAAGTCAGAAAATCATTAGTATAAGTACGACCTGTGGCATATGAACAAAGCTCATACATCCTCTTGTTAAGACAGTTGTGATGCCCCAAATCGCCATTATCCCGCTCTTTAAACGTAAAATTGACCATATGGAAATCAGGATGTGGCATAACATGAATTTCAAAATAACGTTTGCCAACAATAAGGGGTTCTGTAGTTAGAAGTTTTTTAATCATCCAATTTGCTGTCACAATGCCGGCAGCAATCACTTTTCCGTATCCACTGATATTAAGTGGAACTAATCGGTGTGAAGCCCAAATTGCAGCGGCGATAGCCCCGGCTTTAGAACCCTCCATAATAGAAGAACCAAGTACCACATGCCGATTAGCCGGTTGATCCAGTTGATCATTAATATCTTCAAAAACATAAGCAGCACGGTAGGAAATCAAGTCAACAATACGTTTATCTTTCATGCATACAGCACCAGCCGCATACTGAATAAATCCAACTTTATGGGGGTCTACAGTAATCGAATCAGCCTGGCACATTGCCTTGAAACTTTGATAAATTTCAGGTTTAGGCCAAATTACACCGTCAGGAATAATTTCCAATTCGCGATAACGGCGGATAAGTTCATCATATTCCATAAACTCACCCTGTTCATTAAGGAACATTGCACTGGCATAACCTGCATAAGCAGCATCAATATGCACATAAAACGAAACGCCATAACGTTCCTCACATTCTTGACGCAATGCAATCACTTCATCAACTCTATCGATAGCTCCGACTTCCGTCGTTCCAACGACTGTCACCATTGCCAAAATCGGTTCGCCCTGTTCTATCAGGCTGAACGTAATTTCACGCATTTTTTCAACATCAGTACGATAATATTCATCTACCGGCAATGGCACGATATGCTCTTGACCAATCCCAAAAACATCCATTGCTTTCATCCATGAATAATGTTTTGACTGCGGAACTAAGACTTTGCCAAATATTCCCTGCTTTATCCCGACACCTCGGCAAGAAAGTTCACGAACTTCTTCGAAAATGCCACGCCTTTTTAATTCATCAGTCAGATCCAAAATATCTGATGACGACATATTTAACAGTTGTTGTTGCGATTTATTCTCAACTAAATCACGGGATTGCGGATGTTGTGCAATGGCAATCGGCATGGTTTTTAAATTACGAGCAACCCATAACCCTTCATAATTGGCGACAGTTCCACCTGATGTAATATGCCCCCAAGCCCGGCGAGTGTCATAACCAAACACCCGGCACAGATCCAATCCGGCTTCAATTTCCAGCTCGGTTGTTGTTGGGGATGACTCGTGAGCACAATTGTTTGGGTTGTACATCATCGCCATAACATACGCGAGACTGGAAACCATCAAGGTGTCAGCATTCATATGCCCCATATAACGGGGGGAAAACCAGGGAACAGAAGTGTTTTTCAATTTGGCAGAGAGTTGGTTCAGAATACCCTCGGTTCGATAAAGGGTTTCTCTGTAATCAGGAGCATAACGATCAACTGAGGTTACTAAGGCTGGATCTTCTGGATGAAAATCAGAACGCCAGTGCATATGCTCACTTACAGCGTATTCCATCATTTCTCTAAAAAAGACTGCATTTTCTGATTTAGGGCCTAAAAACAACGCATCAATATTTAAGTGCGAAGTAAACTGCTTAGTCATAATCACATACCCTTTTCCAACTGACAAAAACGACTGCCAGCAACAGAGAGATTCCGATCTTCTTTACTTATTAATGAAATCACTATCATTCTCTGACAAGCAGGCAGAAACTTTTATGTCACCTGACTTACTAATGGCTGTTCATACCCCATCATTACAGACATTAAGGAAAATCCTATCAGGTGAAAAGACTAGCCATTAACATATCTATAACCGATCATTTGTTAATAGATATAGACCACATTCGTTAAAATATTAACAATTATGTTAAATATAAATTCCAATTTTGTGCGCGAGGGCAAATAACAGATAAAAAAACAAGCCGAAATAATAACTGCCTATTCATTATAGCTCATTAATTATAAGGGTTTTTTCTAACACGAAGCTGTTAATAGGAAGTTTGTTAATAGACAGAATGCAGGGCTACAAAAGTTGAAATAGCCCCGATTCAAAAGGCAGTATTTTCAAGACGATACATTTACCAACATAACCTTGCCGAGAACATCACCGGCTTCCATCATCCGATGTGCATCAGCGGCATCTTTCAGATCAAATACTTTACAAATTAATGGACTGACTTTTCCTGATTTCAACAATGGCCAGACATGTTTTTCTAACTCTCTGGCTATCTCAGCTTTTTCTTCCACGCTGCGAGAACGTAATGTAGACCCTGTATGTGTCAACCGTTTTAACATTAAGGGCATCAGATTAAGATTTTCAGGGTTTCCCTTCATCATACCAATCTGAATAATTCTCCCGAATTTAGCCGCAACTTTATAATTTTTATTGACATAATCACCACCGATTAAATCAACAACCATATCAACGCCCTGCTTGTCAGTAAATTGCAATACCCGTTCAACAAAGTCTTCTTTCCGATAATTAATCACAAAGTCAGCGCCTAAACTATATGCAACTTTAACCTTTTCATCAGAGCCAACAGTGGTAATCACTCTGGCACCAAAGGCTTTCGCTAACATAATGGTGACACTGCCTATTCCAGAAGTGCCGCCATGGATCAGCAAACTTTCTCCTTGTAGCAACTTGCCAGTCTGGAAAACATTAGCCCAGACTGTAAAAAAGTTTTCGGGTAATGCTGCCGCTTGAACAAAATCCAATCCATATATCGGTAAAGCAATGGTGTCATGGACCAGGCAATACTCAGCATAACCACCGCCAGCAACAAGTGCGCAAACCTTATCGCCAATATTCCAGCGTTCACAACCTTCACCTTTGGCAACGACTTCGCCTGCAATTTCTAATCCAGGTAATAACGATGCGTCAGGTGGTGGTGGATAAGACCCCATTCTCTGAAATATATCTGGCCGGTTAACTCCAGCCGCAGCCACTTTAACCAACAGATAGCCTTTTTCTGGTCGCGGTAACGGAACCTGAACCAGATGTAATTTCTCTGGACCTCCAGGCTTAATGATGCTGATCGCTAACATATATTGGGGCAATGAATTAATTTGGCTATGCATACATACCTCTTATTTCTTCTGATGATCCTTTTTATGGATTCTGTTTAATATGATAAGTGGGAGTTGAAGTGCCGTAGAGCGAAAAAACCGTTAAACAATGACCATAACAGAAAATTATTATATGACAAATATGTAAGTAGCTCAGATAAGCTATTACAAGCACTATTGCTGATTTTCCATTTGTTTTTTTCTCGCTAATCGTCTTTATATTAAGCTTGAAAATAAAACCTGTGCACTCCTACTCAACACCAGATTGCAAAAGAAATCAGGATTAACTCGGCTGATCCCATTTCACAAGCGATTACCGCAAAGTGGCAGAAAAACCGTGCTGCGTGTTAGAAGGACAGAATCGCATCACCGACCAGTATGGCTTTTTAAAAAGAGATTGGTGAAAAAACTTTCCTATTTTACAATTCCATGTAAGCTAATTTTTCGAAATTGCAAAATATCACTGAGGTGCTGATGGAGACAACAACAAAAGAATCCAAGAACCGGGTAAAACCGACAAGTGGATTCGATCAGTCTGAACTTATCAAAGCACGCATCACCAATCTTGCTGATCATTTTATTGATGTACTTAGAAAAAAAGATCCAGATAGTCTTTCCCTATTGTTAACTCTACCCGACGACGAATTTTGGGCAGAAATTAAAGGACGAGTCAACTATATTGAAATAGTAGAAACTGTTACACCGGAAAAGAAAAAACACGAAGAATTTATCGAAAACAGGAATGCTTTTCTTGCTCATCTTGGGAAATACGGCGGCGTCTACAAGTCCAGCAAGGTTGCGGATATATTAGGAGTGACTCGCCCGACAGTCAATAAATATGGTGAAAGTCATAAACTCATCGTATTAAATTGGGGAATAGAGAATTTATATCCTGTTTTTCAATTTTCAGTAAATAAAAAAACCTGTAATAAAGGATACTTAAAAGGTATTCCAGAAATACTGGCTAATTTAGGTCCGGTCAGTGGCGTAAAAAAATGCCATTTTTTCATTCGTAAGATTAATACATTTAACCTTGATATAGATCTGGCTGAATCTACAACAGTACTGGATATCCTCAAAAATGGCGCATCCCATGATGAAATTGCTCAATTGGTAAAACTTGCGAGGATTTTTGACGCTTCTGATTCCATATAAAGACCCTTAATCTATGCTTAAAGAGTCATTATTTTACCCTATTCCCTCCAAATACACGCAAATCTCCCTATATACCCATTATCTTTCAAGTTTCCCCTTTATTCCACCTTGCCTAGATAGGTAACCTAGCCAGACCTCCAGCTACCATCAAAAAACGCTGGAGGTCTATTTTTTCACAAAGCGTTTATTTAGGATTTATCCTTATTCAGCTAATATCAAATCGCCGGTTTGATAAATAACATAAACTTTCGTACCCATTCTAACTTCGATAGTACAATGATCATCTTCTGTTAAAGTCATGTTAGTTGACCAGACTTTATTTGATAAAGATGAATACGCTGGCTTACCCTTATTTATTTCTGATTGATAAGCGTTATTCTTTATAGAAACATATTTATTATCCCGGAAATTTTCGTTCGCAAATGTCACTATCAATTTATTTTTAGCCAATTCAACTCTGGCTATAGTTTGTTTTAAGAACATAAATTGTGCATCATCTACTTGTGAAAGATAAATATCCTTCTTCTTATACGATATTCCACTATCATTTATATCTTTAATCAGTTCAGATAAAGTGCTTTGAGTAACATTATCATTTATTTTAGATTGGGATGCATCCGTATATAAACCAGCTATTCTTTTCTTTATATTTTCTTCTGCGAAAGTTGTTTCAAATATTACATAAGTTCCATTAAGTAATCTTGCTTGAATAGCTAATTCATTAGCATCATTTAAATTTTTATTTGTTACCCACGTTGATGGTGGAATAAAGCTGGAGTAATAAGGCTGTCCTTTATTTATTTCCGATATATATTTGTTATCTTTCGTTGCAACATATTTATAACTTTTAAATAATTCATCCTTGAAATTCACTGTTAGACGATTAGAATCGATATTTGTATTTATGATGGTATTTATCAAAAACATCTCCTGTGCATGATGAAATACAGATGACATTTTGTTACTGTCATTGGCCTGCTTGATAGCCTCAAATATATTATCTAACTCGCTCTGGGTTACATTATCATCAATTTCTGTATGATTTTGATCTTTAAATAAATTATTCAATCTTTCCCATAATTTAAAATCATAAACTGTCATGTTATAAACAGTGTATCTCTCTCCATCAAGTCCTACTTCAATTTCAATGAGATCATCTAAGGTAAAATTATGCGAGACTTTAACATTCAAACCACTTTCATCCAATTTTGCGTTGCAATAAAATGGCTTACCATCTTTTATTTCTGCAAGATATTGGCTATTCTTTTTGATGACATATTGATATGGAGTATGCCAATCAAGATCGATAGTAAATTCAAACTTACTCTCACTTAATAATGTTTTACTTATACTCTTCATAAAGTAAGCCAACTCAGGAACATATTTCTGCTGTGGCATCTCTATTGTAATTGAATTTTTATCATCATTTTCCCAAATATTTTTCTCTAATGATGGTAATGTTTTTAATATTTCTAATGTTTTTTCATCAGGTGTAATTCCCCATTTATCAAAAAAACCGGCTAAATTAATATTGGTCAGTTGAGATGAGGATATTATAAGTTGTTGTTTTTTATCATCATTGCTAACAGGCAATGAATCCATTAACCTATAAGCTTGATGAAGCTGAGGGTAAAATCCGTTGCCGAATGTTAGTCTTAACTGCCATAGCATTCCTAACTTTATATTAATATCTTGAGCGTCAAAATTCTTTTCTTCAGCAACTAAATATTCTTTGATTTTAGGATAGTATTTATCAATGAAACTCGCTCTATCATAAAAGCCTTCTTGTACAGCTAAAGAATACAAGTTGACTGTAACCTCAGTCATTCCTGTTCCACCACTCCAGGTATAAGGAGATTGTTGCCTTTGATGACCACTTTCATGCCAAATTCCCCAGCCATTATTGGTCGCTAATAATCGTTGCAGGGCCGCATTGCCATTAAAACCCATATGTCCATTAGTTGCAAACATATATAAACGATCCGCTTCTACATATAATAATTTATTTGGATCAGCCCTGTAGTCTACTTTCCCATCTTCTAATATTCCCGATATGCTATCCTGATGACGAATAAAGTCATCATAATATTTCATTAACGCCTTTGGATCAGTCAGATATTGCTTAGCACTATTATATCTTACAACAATTATTGCTCGTTCACTGCTAAGTTGAACCACAGGTGCATCAGAATATAAATCCATCATATCTTCCCAATCTGTATTATTGGTTTCATTCAATTTAAATGATGGAACTTTCTGTAACTCTGATTGAATAATAATCTTCACATAACCATTATTATTGTTGTTGGTAAAACTGAGTAAACCTTCATTTTTTGAGGTAAATTTATTTAACCCTTCCGTTAACAAATATTTTTCTGGTTTATTAAGTTCAGGAACGCCAATCACTGCATTGATAGAATTATTTGTTTCTCCTTCAACATTAATAATAATTTCCTGTCCGAAAATAGCGTAAAATCCCGTTGGTTGCAGTTCACTGTGTGCAAAAGATCTTCGCTGTATTTTTTTGTATTCATTAGCAGATCCATTACCATGTAAGGTTATCGATTTCTTATTATCTATCATATTATTACTACCTTCTAGTTTGGGTTGGGAACATTGCAAAAATGCAGAGTAATTGAATCACGAATTAATGATTTCGTTTGAAATAATACCACTGTAAAAAAATTACCCAACAACTATAAAAGTAAAGTCGTCCATCAAGAAATGATTCTATAACACCCCAAAATCCCCTATTTCAAATAAAACAACAACTCCTGCGGTAAAGGTACTATCTTCAACTTATAAACTAGGGCCTTTAGATTCGGAATATACCTGTTATCTTTCAAGTTGCCTCTTTGTTGGCTGCGCTCGCTCACCCCGGTCACATAGTTTGCTATGCTCCCGGGGATTCACTCCCTTGCCGTCGCGATGCATCTTGAAATCTATTGGGTATACATAATTAAATCCATTATTTAAATCTCATGACATTGATGAAGCTTCACTAAACATTTTATACTAATACTTCATTGTAGTTATATCCATCCCATTTAAAATAGGATATTCAATATAATCATATAATTTTAATCTGAATTTTATCAACCAATTGATTCCCCTGAATTAAATACCAAAAAATGAGATCCTCCTGGAGAACAAACAATGGCGAAAACAATAAGAAATATATCTTTACTCACAGGTATTATACTTGGCAACTTGACATTATCTCATGCAGCAATTATTCCATCTGGTACACAACTGGCAGTTAACCAAGATATTATTCGTAATAATGGCTCAGAACCCGCATCTCTTGACGTCCATAAAATCGAAAATGATGTCGAGTTTAATATTATTAACGATTTTTTTAGTGGATTAGTCAGTACAGATCGTGATGGCAAGTTAACCCCTGATTTAGCTGCTCGTTGGGAAACCAAAGATAATAAAGTATGGTTATTCCATCTAAGAGAAGGAATAAAGTGGTCTGATGGTTCACCGATTACTGCGCATGATGTGGTTTTTAGTTGGCGTCGTTTAGTTGATCCGCAAATGGCGTCTCCATATGGCAGCTATATTGAAAATATGCATATAGTCAACGCCAAAGATATTCTCTCTGGAAAGAAAAAAACCAATGAATTAGGTGTAAAAGCACTGAATAATCTGACAGTAGAAGTAACGTTAGAACAGCCCGTATCCTATTTTTTACAGATGCTGGCATATCCTATTATGGTGCCAATTAGCCAAAAAGCCGTTGAGAAATATGGCGAGAAATGGACTCACCCAGATGTATTTGTCAGTAGTGGCCCATTTAAATTAGCTGAATGGATCGTCAATGAAAAAGTGGTTGGAGTCAGGAATCAACAATATTGGGATAATGTACATACCGTCATCAATAAAGTCACCTATCTCCCAATATCATCAGAAACAGCAGATATAAATCGATATCTGGCAGGAGAAATCGATATAACAAAGAGCATCCCATCGATTTTATTTAAATCTTTAAAAGCAAAATTAGGTGATCAGGTTCACATTACACCCGCATTAGGTGTTTATTATTATGATCTGAATAACCAAAAAGCACCTTTTAATGATGTTAGGGTCAGGCAGGCATTAAATCTAGCTTTAGATAAAACCATTATAGCAAATAAAGTATTAGGGCAAGGTCAAGAACCTGCTTATAACCATACTCCACCGAACACCGGAGGAATGAATCTAGAGCAACCTGATTATGCATCGTGGACACAACAGTCAAGGATTGAAAAAGCCAAACAGTTATTGAATGAAGCCGGTTACAATAGCAATAATCCATTGAAATTTAACTTGCTTTATAATACATCAGAAGAGCATAAAAGAATTGCGATCGCAGCAACATCAATGTGGAAAAAAAATCTGGGTGTAGATATTGTCTTACAAAATCAAGAGCGAAAAACAATGTTAGATGCAATACGTCAAGGTAATTTTGATATGGTGAGATATGCACGGATTGCTGATTACAATAATCCGGCGTCATTTTTAAATAATTTTGTTACTCATAGTTCCAATAATACATTTTTATACCACAATGAAATTTATGATGATTTGGTGAGAAAAGCCAAAGCAACAAATGATCAGAAATATTTCCAGCGAGCAGAAAATATTCTGGCAAAAGACGTCCCTGCTATTCCTGTGTTTTATTATGTTGGTGCCAGACTGGTAAAACCTTATATTGGCGGATATTATCTGAGTCCACTCGGCTTTATGTCATCGAAAGATCTTTATGTTATTAAGCACTAGTGTGATATTAATGTAGTGTTTTAATAAGCATTAACAATAAAAGGGAAATCAGTGTTCGACTTCCCTTTTAAATGACGATTTATACCCAATAGATTTCAAGTTGCAGTGCGGCGGCAAATGAACGCAGCCAACAAAGCAGCAACTTGAAAGATAACAGGTATATTCATAAGTCTTTATCATTCTATACTAACAAAGTCTACAATAGTATGATCAAAAACATGCACATCTCTTCTAACAGCCATCTCTAGTGCAGCAATATTTCCACCATTAAAAGGGATTTTAATTACTGTCCCGCTACAATCAACTTGATTCCAATCTACTTCCCAATTTACGAGGGATTCCTCTCTCCAATTATCTATCCATGCACGAATTGTTATCGGACTTGGATTATATCTTATCGGAATTCTCACACGCGGCATAATCTTACCCTATAGTATTCATGTGGAATACAGTTGTTTATTACCCATCATTATCAATTTTTTGATGACATGACAAATTAATGGCATAGAAAAATATACTAACTTGCAGTTGGTTGATGTAATTCCTGTTTTTTTAGAAAACAAACCTATCCTGCTAATTAAACAATAGTATAATTATGTAATAAATCAATCATCAATATAAATCTTGGCAAGTGGTTTATTATTCCATTTTATTATTAATGATTTCTCTGCCACAAATTAAACAGGGATAAATCTAAGTGTGGATATTATTTTACAGAATCAAAAAAATAATATTAACTACAATATATCGAGGTTATTTTGATATCGATTGAGATTATATAAGCCAATCTTATTTTACATCGTCGAAAAATCTTCTGATGTTATTAGTCAATGTAAATTCAGGATGTCGTTACGCTATCCGAGTGAGTTAATTCTCACATTTCACTTTATTTATCAAAACATGTCCCACTCCCCCTTGTGCGATCCCTTTTCTATAATACACTTTTAGTTACTGGACAAATGCCCGGCGTTACACGTTTGTCGTAACCAGACCGGAGACAACTTATAGCTGAAACAGGTAGGAATAAAGGAATGTTCAATGGTAATAAAATCAGGTGAACCCCCCGATTTGGTGGCAAAGAAGATCAATACACTCACCATCGATAAAATCACGCAGAGTATCATCATCATTTCAGCCGGCACGATTTTTTACCGACTGCAAGAAGGTGAATATGGAGGCAATGGCGTGTTCTTTAACCACAATGGAGAACATACCCGATACGGGTTAACAAAGGGTTTAAATGGCAGCCTGTATTTAGCCAACTCACCGAGAACGTCGATGAAAGAGGTATTTCAAAACCTGCCGGCTATTACAGACCGAGAGCTAGACGAATACTATATGGCTACATTGGTAACAGAAAAGGACTTGCGCGTTGTGGACATTACCCAGCTTGCGCCGAAAATGCACGTAACCGCCCATCAACTAACCGGAACGGACTACCGGGACACCCAGAAGCTTGCCGCACAGCTATTACCACACGCGAACGAGCTAGCTTACATGTCTAATGTCACACTCGAGCCTTGCATAGTACTTTGGCATAACGATCCGTCAGGTAAAGGCGTGATACGCACCGCTGAGTTAACGGTACTCAGAGATTTTGAGTACGAAGGGCAAATAGCCGAAGACATTCTGGTGAACGATCTGGATATTCCAATAATATGACAGATGCGAAATCTTTTATTGTATTGCGGCGATTATGCGGTGTCTTGAGTACCAAATAACTTAGCCAAGCGAATAATTGCCTGAAGTTTATCATCCGAAATACCCTCTCGCAGTATATCGATGATAGTGAATTCTTGATCCGCCGACAGGCGACAATCCAATACGTCACGTTTCTGCGCGAAAAAGCCGTACTGCATCACACCGCTGAAACGACTAAGGTGAGGCAGAATCTCCGCCATTCCTCTCAGCACACCTTTTTCGCTTTTATTTTCATCCTCTGAGAACTGAAAAGCGGGATAGATGAACTCACCATCATGTTCAAGAGCCAATAATTTACCAGTGTCCTTTTTCTTTTTAACCGTTACCTTGCTAACACCCAGCAGCTTTGCTACTTCAGCAGAACTTAACACCCCACCATTTTCACGTACATTGTCAAAAAAGCGCGCGCGACTACGTACACGGTTGAATAGCCTTCTCTTTTCTGGCGTCAGCTCAGACAGCGCCCACGACGGCATAGCCTGAAATAACATGCTAACGAGAAACTGGTTATCCGGCAGTGCTAACTGACGCTTGATACCAGCATTACCCTGACTACGGATATTATTTGCCAGTTCTTTAACGATATTTTCAAGACGATCAGCCGCTGCATCAGCATCATCGTACTCATGATGAGAAACCGCCGCGTTACTATCGAGCCTGGTTCTCCTATATAAAACTTGCATAATGCACCTCGTGTTAACGACTGACAATACAAAAAATATATACACAATCGTTAACCAATGCAAATCTTATCCATTTGTACCGTGATCAAAAATGTATTCCTATTTCTACCCTTTCCTTATCAACTGATATCACATTGCAACATAACCCATTGGCTATCAAAACCATTACGCTATTGCTGGTATCAAAGAAGCCAACCAATAGATTTCAAGTTGCAGTGCGGCGGCAAGTGAACGCATCCCTAGGAGCATAGATAACTATGTCATAGAGAACTCTGTGACCGGGGTGAGAGAGTGCAGCCAACAAAGAGGCAATTTGAAAGATAACAGGTATATCTATAATTATCCCTGTTTACTTACCTAGACAGAGTAATTTACAGAAAAGCGAATATCAGGTATTGCTCAATTTGCAGTACCAATCTTAAAAAATGTGAGCTTATTGGAGAAATGATGATGAAAAAGGCGATAAAAAATATATCTTTATTCACAGGAATAATAATTGGGAGTTTGACATTATCTCATGCAGCAATTATTCCACCAGACACACAATTGGCAATTAATCAAGAAATTGTCCGTAATAATGGTTCAGAACCTGCTTCTCTTGATGTCCATAAAGTTGAAAGTGATGTTGAATTTGATATTATTAATGATTTTTTTAGTGGATTAATCAGTATAGATCATGATGGAAAATTAAGTCCTAATTTAGCTGCCCGTTGGGAAATTAAAGATAATAAAATATGGGTATTTCATCTCAAAGAAGGAATAAAGTGGTCTGATGGTTCACCGATTACTGCGCATGATGTGGTTTTTAGTTGGCGACGTTTAATTGATCCGCAAATAGCATCTCCATATGGCAGTTATATTGAAAACATGCATATTGTAAATGCCAGAGATATTCTTGCTGGAAAGAAAAAAACTGAAGAGTTAGGTGTAAAAGCATTGGATAACTTAACAGTAGAAGTGACGTTAGAACAACCGCTATCCTATTTCTTACAAATGCTGGCCCATCCGGTTATGGTGCCAATCAGTCAAAAAGCTGTTGAAAGATATGGTGAGAAATGGACTCAACCGAATGTGTTTGTCGGCAGCGGGCCATTTAAATTATCAGAATGGATCGTGAATGAAAAGATAGTTGGAGTCAGGAATCAACAATATTGGGACAATGAACATACCGTTATTAATAAAGTCACTTATCTTGCTATAACATCAGCAACAGCAGCCGTAAGTCGCTATTTGTCGGGAGAAATAGATATAACAAAAAGCATTCCATCAGTTTTATTTGACTCTTTAAAAACCAAATTAGGCAATCAGGTTCATATTTCACCTACATTAGGTGTTTACTATTATGGATTTAATACCCAGAAAGCACCTTTTAATGATGTTAGAGTCAGACAGGCATTAAATTTAGCTTTAGATAAAGATATCATAGCAAATAAGGTATTAGGGCAAGGTCAAAAAGCTGCTTATAATCATACCCCGCAAAATACAAGTGGAATAGATTTAAAACAACCTGATTATGCATCATGGACACTACCAAAAAAAATTAAACAAGCTCGGCAGTTATTGAATGAGGCGGGTTACAATAGAAGCAATCCGTTGAAATTTAATCTTCTTTATAATACATCAGAAGATCACAAGAGAATTGCTATTGCAGTGTCCTCAATGTGGAAGAAAAATCTAGGTGTAGATGCCATTTTACTAAATCAAGAATGGAAAACCATGTTAGATACAATGCATCAAGGTAATTTTGATGTCGTAAGATATGCATGGATGGCTGATTATGATCATCCAGCATCGTTTTTAAATAATTTTGTTACCAATAGCTCTAATAATACCTCATTATATAGTAATGATATTTATGATGACCTGATCCAGAAAGCTAAAGCAACAAATGATCCAACATATTTTCAGCAAGCAGAGGATATTTTGGCAAAAGATATTCCAGCAATTCCTATTTACCATTATGTTAGTGCCAAGCTGGTAAAATCTTATATTGGCGGATATTACACCAGCCCTCTCGGTTTTATATCGTCAAAAGATCTTTATGTTATTAAACATTAACTGGGCAATGCTAGAGTTATTATAGCATTTAAATAAACATTACGGTTTGGAAAAATTTAATCAGTTTCAAACCGTAATAAATCATCCGGTAGTTTAAGTTAAAAACTGCTTTGATAATTCATTCCTAATATTAATTATAGTGATGAGTTATTTTATGAAATGAAAACGATAAAGAATATCAGTTTAAATTGGAATTTCTCATCTACACTTAATGTTGTTAGTCCAAAACAGCATCCTAATAAATCAAATCTTAATCAAATCAGATTAAAATAGTGAGGGGTTGTAATATGGGCATGATTCACGTTACTAACAATATGAAATGTGACACAATTGAAGTTTCAATTAGCTACTGGAGCACTGATTACGCACGATTCACAGTGTCCGACTATTATTTTAATATCACTCCTGGACATTTTAGGGCTGCTTGGTTTGTTGAAGATTCGCGCGGTTATATCATGTCAGTCAGCAGGAAAGGAATCACCGCTTCATATTTCATTTTACCGGATACCAAAATTATTGTCGGAGAACATCGAGTGACAGAAAATGAGTATGTGATAAGTCCTTTATTGGTAAGCTAGTTCACTTAATGTTGTTAGTCCGAAACAACATCCTAATAAATCAAATCTTAATCAAATCAGATTGAAATAGTGAGGGAGTTGTAATATGGGCATGATTCACGTTACCAACAATACGAAATGTGACATAATTGAAGTTGCAATTAACTACTGGAGCACTGATCACGCACAGTACACAGTATCCGACGATTATTTTACTATAGTTCCTGGAGGTTCCAAGGACCCTTGGGTTGTCGATGATTGGCGTGGTTATATCATGTCAGTCAGAAGGCTAAAAATCATATATTCATATTTCGTTTTACCTGATACTAAGATTATTGTCGGAGAACATCGAGTGACAGAAAATGGGTATGTAATAAAACCGTTACTTGTAAGATAGTTCATTGCCTTGATTGAGTATATAAATTATTCAATATGTCTACCATCGGTGACCATCTAAACGGTCACCGAATTCAATAATAAAGCCAGTTATTCAAATACTACACCGGAACAACCGCAGGATTAGCAAGTAATTTCCGTAAATTCCGCATTTCTCTTCCCTGATTGATAGCAACAGCACCCACTAAGATTTTATTTTCTGTACCAATCAAAATGGCTTTATCTGATTGCAAATCACCTTTGATATGCCAATTTTCAGCCTGCATTTTTCCAATCATTTGAATGTTAATGCCCCATTGATCGGTCCAGAACCACGGAGCGCCTAGTTGCGGAGGCTCCAGCCCCATCATGGCATGCGCAGCAATAGTCGCTTGGCGGTTAGCATTTTCCCAAGTTTCGCGGTGCTGGAGTTCACCGGTCAGTGGTTCTCTCTGGAGGCAAACATCTCCGGCTGCAAAAATATCCTGCTCAGAAGTTTGACAATGATCGTCAATGACAATACCCCTATTGGTAACCAAACCCGCATCAACCGCGAGCTTATCCCTGAATTCAGCACCAATACCATAAATAATGATATCCCCGATCACCGTTTCTCCAGTGCTCAACATCAGAACTAATTCCTCCCCCTGCTTTTGCGCGGAAACAATATTGGTATCAAGGAAGAATTGCACCCCTTTTTCTTGATGACGATGCAAAAGATAGTCCTGCAATAACGGAGGGGCGCAACGTGCCATGACACTATCAGCCTGCTCGATAACTGTCACGTTTGCACCCAGTTCACGAGAAGTTGCCGCCAGTTCCATACCAATAACACCACCACCGACGACTAAAACCCGTTTACCTTCTTTCACTGCCTGGCGTAAACGTTGCGCATCATCCAATGTTCTCAAGGTATAAACATTTTCACCCAGTTGATCGAGTAACGGAAACCGCCTGGCTCTCGCCCCCATTGTAAGCAGGAGTTTGTCATACCTGAGCTTGTCACCATTTTCCATAACCACGCAATGTTCCAATGGGACAATATGGCTGACCGGCTGACCTACGCGCAAATCTATCCGGTTATTCAGATAGAATTCTTCAGAGAACAGATACTTCGGTTCTGTTTCCGATTGCGTCAGATACTCTTTTGATAAGGTAGGCCGCTCATAAGGCGCATGATATTCTTTACCAATTAAAATAATATCACCATCAAACTGTTGCTGTCGCAAGGTTGCAGCAGCCATAGCTCCCGCTTGCCCAGCCCCGACAATAATAAAAGTCTGACCTCGCATATTACGCTCCTATTTAAGCCACCGGTTGAGCGCTGACCATAGCCATCCCAGCCAACCATTCCCGAATAGGTTGGTAATAATGCCGTTGTACCTGATATTCACCATAAACAGAAAGCGCTGCAAAAGCCGCAATCCAACAGCGAATCTCCTGTCCCCCTTTACCCCCCTGAATGTCGATGGCTTCATCCGTTAATGCAGCAAGGCGCTGTATATCCCCACTACAAAAAGTATTCAGCAATTCGTCATCCCACTGGGGATTCAATGGAACAGCAACATTTTCGCCACGAACCAGCGCTTCTCCAACCGCAATCACTCGGCTTTGCCGTTTCTGACGAGCCTCTTTTGTTGGATTTCTGCCTGCTATCAAGAATTCCTCAACTTGTGGCGAAGCTTGTCCAATCTGCGATATCGGTGGATCATGTGATAAACCACCAGAACCGAGCAGCAGTACCCGCTGATCGGTAGTAGACAGAAACTGACCCACTGCGCGGCCCAACGCAACTGCACGATGGCACCCAGGTAATGGCCTGGCCGCACAGTTAATAAATATTGGGATGGTTGGATAATGCTGTAAATCCTGACAAAGCAACATCAAGGGTTGAGTAAAACCATGATCAGCTTGCATCCGCCAAGATTGGGCAACATCAATTCCTGCGTTATATAAGGCAGAAATTAATTCTTTCGCTGTGTTTTCAGGAACATTTAGTGGCCCTTTACCAATATCCCAATCCCCCACAGCATTCGCCCTCACGCCAACGCAAAACGCTGGCATGAGATCATAGAAGAAGCCATTAAAATGGTCAGGTGCGAAAATCACAATTAACTGTGGATCATATTCTTTTACCTGTTCAGCCAGTTGCTGAAAAACCTGCCGAACATGCTTTTCTGTCGTCTCAGTTGGAGAACAAAAATCCATCAAAGGCGTGTGTGAGGTACAAATCAACTTAATAGTCATCTGAAATTCCTCTTCTTATCGGGTGACATTACTCCCGCTGTAACCTGGCGAATTCCACGGATACTTAGCCCTGCATCAGCCGTTATCATGACACCGGTTAAAGTGCGATTGTTTGCACGAGAAGCGAGCATGACATACGGGCCGGTGAAATCCTCCGGTTGAGGGGTGAATTGCAGGGGTAAAATCGCACCGATAATTTCCGGGGACAAGCTGTCTATAACGGATTGATCTTGTTGGGATAATGCTACAGGACCTCGAAGATCACTTGGCATACCACAAGGCGCAACCCCATTCACTCTAATAACCGGCGCCAATTCATAAGCTAACTGACGGATCATCCCAACGGCTCCATGCTTGCTGGCGGTATACAGCACACCACCTCCACCAGAAAACCATGACGCACCTGACAACGTAAAAATCATGCTGCCTTCTGATGCGGTCAGGGCCGGCAATGCAGCTTTAGCGCCTAAAATGTACCCTTTCAGATTAACAGCCATTAGTTCATCAAACCCTTTGTCAATCTGTTCTGCTGATGCATCAAGCAAGCTAATTTTGTGATCCCAAATGCCAGCATTACCGACCAAGCAGTCTAGTTTGCCAAAACATCGGACAGTTTCAGTCACTGCCCGCTCATTATCTTCAAAAGAGACAACATTGCCCTGAATCACGCAGACACTTTTACCAAAACAATGCACCAAGGCAGCTGCTTTCTCCGCAGATAATTCCAGTATGCCAACTCTGGCACCTTCAGCGATAAAACGCTCTACCAAAGCCAATCCCAAACCAGAACCGCCACCAGTTAATAAAATGACCTGATCTTCAAGCCAACTCATTATTACTCCTCCGCTACTGTGATATAGATTTTTCCATCCTCAACAACAACAGGATACGTTTTCAATGGTTCTGTAGCGGGAAGACAAAGCGCCTTCCCGGTTTTGAGACAAAAGCTGGCCGTATGCAGTGGACACTCAACTGTCGCATTATCTTCCAGATACCCTTCGGATATAGAGGCATTACCATGACTGCACCGGTCATCAACAGCATAGAACTCACCGTCATAGTGAAAAAGAGCAATATCAGGCGTGTATTCAACCTTACGCGCTTCTCCATCGGGCAGTTCTTCAACAGTACATACAAATAACTGGCTCATCAGAATAAAACACTCAAGTTATGGAAAGTTAAAACCGCCTGGTCTAGGGTAATTTCACGTCGGCAAATTAACCAGCTACCGGTTTCCACATTACGGCGAACACAATCCAACCGCTTGCCGACATAAAAAGCTTCATCTCGCTCTTTTTGTGAACGGTACAACAGATAGTTGGACTGAACATGAAATTGGTCAGGCGAATCAGTTTCAGTAATCACCAAGTTTGTTAATAAATGACGAGTGCGGGACGGCGGTTCTTCTGCCCACGCCATACCGGTTTCCAACCGAGCAATTCGGCGTTCAAGCTGAAATTTATTGTCGTTAAATAACCAAGTTGTTGGTGGTTGGATGCTCTTGCGGCGATCACGGGTTTGTGCATTAACAATCGTGCGCATGGTATAGCTGAGATCTTCTGATAACAGCTCAAGCCAATCACGAAATTGCCATTCATCCAGTAAAGCTGCTTCGTAATACAGAAACTGGCTTATTTCATAATGCAGCTCTGACGTTACCCGCGTTTCTTTATTGATGATTAGTGCTTTCATTTAACCAACTCCTGCCGATAAGCCCGACTCTTTTCCTCTATCTCATCCCAGGTTTCACTGGTGAGTAAGTCAGCCCAGCGTTGATACATGCCTCGGGCCACAGTTTCAGAAAAAACATCGTTGGTCACACCTGGAATTCCATCATTTCGCACCCTTTCTCGTCCCAATCCCATTTCCAGACACAACGTGCTGTTACGAGCTTTGTAGCCTTTAAGTACCTTCTGGATTTCCACCCAATTTTCAGAATCATCTTGTTCCAGAAAACCTGATGGACCAAATGCACGAGTAGTACTGTTTTCAAACGCCTGTTTTACCTCTGGAGAAGCCGCTTTATCTGCAATGCAAAATGCCCATACCTCCACTTGGTCTGGCCCTCGTGGATGCCAAACCCGCATAGTCGCGGTACCGTTCAGCCAGGAAAGTGTCGGGAAAATATTGTTGTGACCCGCAAGACGCAATGCCCGGACTTTCCCCAGACGTTGCTCTACTTCGGTATAGGTTTCACGGTAGTAACGGGCAACAGCACCATCAACCCAAACATTGGCATCCGGTTTTTCTGTCAAGAAAAATCCACAGCCGTGACCATTTTGAGCGAATTGCACCGCATCTTTTGCTGTTTCCCAAACTGGTCGGGCAGTCTGACCAGCACCTAATGCTTTTTCATCGTCCCCCTCTTTTACCCCTAAAACTTGTACAGCAGAGGCATGGCTAAATAAAGCATGGTACTGATCGCCGGCAAACTGCTCAGCCGGGAATTTCCAGTTACAGTTGATGAGCCATTTTTGTACACCGCCAATGACTTCTGTTCCACCCTCACGGCGATCAAGTACACCATCAAGATACCAAGCCATATCACCGAGATAATCAATCAAGGAGGGTGCCGTGGTATCCCAGTTACCGAAAATTAACCCTTTATAACTTTCCACACATGGCACTTCCTGAAGACCCCACTTCTCTTTGCAAAGCCCATGCGGATAAGCTCGCTCTTCCAACGGAACATCAACTAATCGCCCATCAACACCGTATGCCCAGCCATGATAAGGACAAGTAAACGCGCGAGTATTGCCGCTATCCGCGTAACAAACCCGCATAGAACGGTGACGGCATTGATTTAGAAAGGCTTTAACGGAACCCTCTTTCTGGCGGACAACGACAACACTGTCTTCTCCCATATAAGTATTAAAAAAGTCGCCCGGACGCGGGATTTGGCTCTGATGAGCCAGAAATAGCCAACAACGACCAAATATTCTTTCGAGTTCTAATTGGTAGAGTTCAGGATCGATATAAATCTGAGGAGTTACACGACCAGTTCGGGCATCAATCAGGCGGTAGATATCTGAATTTTTGCTCAATGTCATATTATCTGATCCTTATGTAAAAGAAAGGTTGACTTTTTGCCAACATGCAAAATGAATGCTATTAATAGATTAATATTTTGTGAAATACATTGTTTGTTTAATTTAAGACTTTTTTTCGATATATGAGGAAACGGCAATGGAATTAAGACACTTACGATACTTTATTGCAGTAGCAGAAGAATTAAATTTTACTAAAGCTGCGAAAAAGTTGCATACCGCACAACCTTCGTTAAGTCAGCAAATAAAAGATTTAGAAGATTATATCGGATCTACGTTGTTAGAAAGGAACAAACGCAGAGTTTCTTTAACCAAATCTGGGGAAGTTTTCCTACAACAGGCCAGAATTATTCTTGATAACGCAGAGAAAGCCAAAAAAATGGCTCGCAGAGCGGCCCAAGAACAAATTGTGTTAACCATTGGATTTGTGCCATCAGCCGAAGTTAAAGTATTACCTGAAGTTATCCCAATATTTCGTTTTTCTCATCCTGGATCAAAAGTAGAACTCATCAGCTTATTTCAACCAGGACAAGAAGAGAAATTATTACAAGGTGATATTGATGTCGCTTTTATGCGTCCACCAATAGAGAGTGATTATATTGATTTTAAAGTTATTCTTAATGAACCCCTGGTCGTCCTAATGCCAGCTAACCATAGGCTCAGATACTGTGAAAAAATCTCAGTCAATGACTTACATGGTGAAAACTTTATTGCTACTGATCCCATACATTCCGGTATCTTACAACAGATTATAGAAAACTATTTTGCTGAACATAATGTTGTCCCTAACACTATTCAAACAGCTAATAATCTTTTATTAATTTTAAATATGGTCAGTATGAATCTAGGATGTGCAATAGTGCCATTTTATATCACTAGCATTATGACAGATGCCGTTGTCTGTCGGCCATTATCAGGATATTCCCCCACAATAGATATAATAATGGCATGGCGAAAAGACAACAAATCAGAATTATTAGCACATTTAATAGATGTTGTTGAAAACAAATATTTATAAATATAACAGTTATCGTTTTCACATTTAAGGCTAGACATATTAAGTATTAGTGAATATGTCTAGCCACCGTTATATTAATAATGAATTAACTCGAAGAAAATAAAGGAGATATCACGTGTCAATATCGACTAATCTTCAACATAAACCCGTACAACCCGAATTTTGTTCTCTTTGGTCTGCAATTGCTAGTGGTGAAATTCATCTGCATTATATTGATGTAAAAGGGATAAAAACCCGTGTTCTTGAAGCTGGCAATGGCCCTACTCTGATTTTCCTACATGGTATTGCAGGCCATCTTGAAGCCTATATGCGCAATATTCTGCCCCATGCTGCCCATTTTCGTGTGCTGGCAATTGATATGTTGGGGCATGGCTTCACGGATAAACCTGACCATGCCTATGAAATTGCCGATTATGTAGAACACTTACGAGATCTTATAGAAACATTAAATCTGGAGAAAATTCATCTTTCTGGTGAGTCTCTGGGTGGGTGGGTTGCAGCCCGGTTCGCTGCAAAATATCCACAATACATTCACCGTCTGGTGTTGAATACTGCGGGTGGTATGATTGCTGATCCAAATGTCATGGAACGCCTGCGTACTCTAAGCTTGAATGCCGTGAAAAACCCAGATCGGGAAGCGACCCGCAAACGCCTTGAATTCCTGATGGAAGATCCGGCTATCGTGACAGAAGACTTGGTTGAATCCCGTTTTGCTATTTATCGTCAGCCAGATATGTTGTCCGCAATGGAAAGCATCATGTGCCTGCAAGATATGGATACCCGTTTACGTAACCTCCTGACTGAAAATGAACTGATGCAAATTCAGGCTGAAACGCTGGTATTATGGACAACCCACGATCCAACAGCCTCAGTTTCTGTGGGGCAACGGCTTGCCAAACTGATCAAAAACAGCCGTTTTGTTGTTATGGAACAGTGCGGTCACTGGCCTCAATATGAAGATCCAGACACATTCAACCAAATTCATATTGATTTTCTACTCAATGGCAATCAATAACGCCTCTTTCAAACGAGTGATATTCCAATCGGAATATCACTTTTATCGCCTGTTCTGGAGCAACAACCGATGAGTAATGTGATAAACCATCTTAGCGAAACACTGTTTCAATCATGGCGGAATAATCAAGCTATCACTCCCATTTCCGATAATTATCCAGAATTGACATTACACGATGCTTATCTTATCCAGCAAAAATTTATTGTCCGTCGTCTGGAAACCACCGGTGAGCGAATTATTGGTAAAAAAATCGGTATCACTAGCCAGACGGTTATGGATCTATTGGGCGTAGACCAACCAGATTTTGGTATTCTCACCTCAGATATGTATTGCGCAAATAATTCCACTGTGTCCATTAAACAATTAATTGCCCCCAAAGCTGAAGGTGAAATTGGTTTTATCCTGAAACGTAATTTGCGAGGTCCAGGTATCACAATTGCAGATGTGCTGCAAGCGACAGATTATGTCGTACCTTGCATCGAAATTGTCGATTCCCGTATCCGTGACTGGAAAATAAAAATCACAGATACCGTTGCTGATAATGCCTCGTCAGGCTTGTTTATCATTGGTAATGGAACTCGTCTGCCATCAGAAATTGATTTGGCTGCCATCACAATGACGCTGGAAAAAAACGGTAAATTGATTGACACCGGTATTGGCGCCGCTGCACTGGGGCACCCAGCCAATGCCGTTGCTTGGCTAGCGAATATGCTAGGAACGCTGGATATGTCATTGCTCCGTGGAGAAATCATTCTCTCTGGTTCTCTCGCCACCATGGTGCCAATTAATGAAGGTGATCGCTTGAAAATCAACTTACTCGGCTTGGGATCTGCTGGAGTTAATTTCGTCTGACAAGTTAAAAATCCAAATTACCTACCCCAAAAGAGGCGGTAGGTTCAATGACTACGATATTTTAAGACCGATATCCATTTTCATAAAAACCGTGGGGAAGCAAAGGCGTACTTGTAAATTGACTTGCCGCTGCCCTATAAATAGTTAAACCATGTTCTTTCCACAATTGATTCATCACATAAACCAGTTTCGGGTTATGTTCTTCCTCTTCCTCTAATACCCTAGCAATAATATGCGACCACTCCTGTTCCCAGACAGGATAAGTCATTTCGTCTTGCCTGAATGAATAAGCCTGATTAAGCGCAGAAAATTTAGCAGGCTTCGATAAGTCAGTTGTTGAAAACAAAATGCATAACATACCAACCCAATAACATTTAATAATATTTTTACTTTCATCAGCAGGCAAACGTGAAGCGATCTTTTTCATTGCAAACAACGAAGTCACTAAATGAAGAAGCAAAAAATCACCGGGTTTAGCAAGATAAATCAATGTCACGACATAAAATAACTGCGCCCAACTTTCTTCTACATTTTGCGTCTCAATCCAAACCGGCAAACGGTATATTTCTGGGTGACCTTGCATTAAGATACGTGCAATACGATATTGAAGGCTGGATCTTTTTAATTCAGGATGTATTAAATCAGTATCGGCTAACTCTTCATTATCAATCAACGAATTCACCCAATCGGTCAATTCTACTTTTCTCTTTTCCCACAGTGTTGAAATTCTCAATATAGAATCAAAAGCATTCTTATCATTTAGAGAACTATCAATAAAAGCACTCTCTGAATGACAAGGAACATACGAAAATGCCATGTAGGCAAGCCCTTCAATAATCATCCAGGGATGATCGATATCCAATGCCCAACCTAAATGGATTGTACCGTGAGTTAATGCACCCGCCCATCCTGACAAAAGCGTTGGCATATATTCTTGCAATACCTGTTCAATCCCTTTCTTTTTAATTTCTTCTTCAAAATAATCACAGTAAGAAGAATAATTTGTTCGCTTACCCAAGAAATGTTGCCAGTTCGTACTATCTATCACATGCTTTAATGTTTTAGGTGGTTCAAGCCCCATACCATAGGGCGTCGATTTAGCATAATTATCATAATAGTCTTTAATTCTGCTAGCATTGATCCCTAAGCCATGAAGCGCTATAACGGCATGTTTAACGTGATTAGTAAGATGGCCATTAAATTCAATATGATATGAACGATCATTAAGTAATTTGTTTATCATTTCTTACCCCATTATTAATTATATTCTTATTTTGACTCAGTCGTTTTTCTAGTGAGATAAATCCCGACTAATACAAGCAATACTCCAACAACCCTCGCTAACCCGGGAGTAATCCCCTGATATAGCCTATGGATTTCAAGATGCATCGCGACGGCAAGGTTTTGCTCATTAAAACACCTTCAAAAGATCATTAATTATAAAACCGAAAAAACACTCATTTAGTAATTTGGATATTTAATCAAAAAAATTTCTTTAAACTTAATTTCAGGGGAATAAACCTTTTCATGCCATTTGTCTTTTTCGATTGGCTCTATTGCCGATAATATTACAAACATTAATGAACAAATTGCAACATTTTACCAAATACCACAACGCCTTGCTTTCTCTCAGCGCCAAGAAAACCAAGAAGTATGTCTTACCCTACTTAAAACTCTCACCAAATTCAAACTACTGATATTGAATACCGTCTTGTTATGACAACGACCAAACATCAACTTTGTGCCACGTAATAATTTAATGTGATAATTTCTTATAGATAGGATAAACAAGTAATACATTTTCTCAAATAAATTGCAGAAAACTATTATAGCTCTTACCAGAATCATAAAGAGATGCTAAAGTTGAGCCATATCAATATTTCTAACGAGCATGCCATATGATCCAGGAAAAACGTGTTATTCGTCGAATCCAGTCCGGTGGTTGTGCGATCCACTGCCAGGATTGCAGCATTAACCAGCTGTGCATCCCCTTTACCCTGAATGAGCACGAGCTTGATCAACTCGATAATATCATTGAGCGTAAAAAACCCATCCAGAAAGGACAAACTCTGTTTAAAGCAGGCGACGAGTTGAAATCTCTTTATGCTATCCGTTCTGGAACAATTAAAAGCTACACCATCACTGAAGAAGGTGATGAACAAATTACAGGTTTCCATCTCGCTGGGGATTTGGTGGGTTTTGATGCCATCCTTAATACTCAGCATCCAAGTTTTGCACAAGCCCTGGAAACATCAATGGTCTGTGAGATCCCATTCGAAACATTAGATGACCTGTCTGGTAAAATGCCTAATCTCCGCCAACAAATGATGCGCCTGATGAGTGGCGAAATTAAAGGCGACCAAGAAATGATACTGTTACTCTCCAAGAAGAATGCTGAAGAACGATTGGCTGCATTTATCTCTAATCTTTCCCGCCGTTTCGCTCAGCGCGGTTTCTCACCAAGAGAATTCCGTTTAACCATGACCCGCAGTGATATTGGTAATTATCTTGGTTTAACCGTTGAAACAATCAGTCGTCTGCTCGGACGTTTCCAAAAAAGCGGAACTCTCGGCGTAAAAGGTAAATACATCACTATCGAAAATATGGATGCATTATCTGACTTAGCCGGAAAAAAATCTGTTTCAATTTCCTGATTTTAAGCCAGATCATCTTATTTTGTTGATCTGGTTCACCACTAACCTGTCCGGTTTGCTTATATTGGTTTATCTTTAATATTGAAGAATGTTTTGTCTAGCCTCTGTGAGGAACCATTATGGCAAACTATCAAAACCTTTTAGTTGCAATTGACCCAAGTCAGGATGATCAACCGGCATTAAGACGTGCAGTTTATATCGTGCAACGTAACGGTGGTCGGATTAAAGCCTTTTTGCCTATTTATGATCTATCCTATGAAATGACTACCTTGCTTTCCCCTGAAGAAGCTAGTGCTATGCGTCAAGGTATGATCAACCAGCGTATTGCCTGGCTTAAACAACAAGCTTACTACTATCTGGAAGCCGGCATTGATATTGAAATAAAAGTGATATGGCACAATCGGCCTCACGAAGCGATTGTTCAGGAACTCATTGCTGATAAACATGATTTGCTTCTGAAGATGACACACAAACATGACAAGATGGGATCTTTGATTTTCACCCCACTTGACTGGCAGTTATTACGCAAATGCCCATGTCCGGTATGGATGGTAAAAGATCAGGTATGGCCGGATCAAGGCGCTGTTCTGGTCGCAGTTAATCTATCTGATGAAGAGTCATACCATCATGAGTTGAACTTGAAACTCGTCAGAGAAACCCAAGACCTGGCAAATCAGATAGTGAAAAACCCAGAAATTCATTTGGTCAGCGCTTATCCTGTAGCACCGCTGAATATTAGTATTGAACTACCGGATTTCGACCCAAGCGTTTATAACAGCGCACTGCGTGGTCAGCACCTTATCGCCATGAAAGGACTTCGCCAGAAATTCTGCATTGATGAAAAATATACTCACGTTCATGAAGGGCTACCGGAACAGGTTATTCCTAGAATGTGTGATGAAATGAGTGCGGGTATCGTTGTTCTCGGTATTCTTGGCAGAACTGGGCTGTCTGCTGCTTTCCTGGGAAATACCGTAGAACATGTGATCGATCATCTAAAATGTGACCTTCTGGCAATCAAACCAGATGGTTTTGAATGTCCAATTAAAGCAGCCAAAGAATAAAAGAATGATAGCAATCCCTTTAGTGATGAAATCCAAAACAAATTTTCCGTTCTGGATTTCATCGCCAAATAAACGGCTCAGGCAGTGTCACACCAAGGATCTCCTCCCGCGCTATACGCCAGAAAAGATGGATACTGGCTTTCACTTGATGAGTTTCTTTCCCCAGCGCCTTAAATATCAAACCACATTGATTAGGTAAGCGGCTAGCACCGCTAGCTATACCCGTTTCAGCATCATATTGCGGGGTTATGCGCGTCAGAATACGATCGTGATGAACTTGAGGTGTCAGCAGGATTACGTTACCAAACACATGAAATGGCCCCATCACCCCTACGTTATTCAGCGGTTGTTTTTTAGGTTCCAGTACATAACGTTCTGCAAACAATATCTTGTCATCGAAATCAATCGCCGTAATACGTGATGAGTAAACATCAAATTTAAATCCCTGATCCGCTGGGTGATATTTACGGCCAGACATGATTATCTCAGAATAAATCAGCGTGGCCGTCGGGTGGATAACTATCTGAGTATCAGTGATAAACCGAGAACCACTATGCGGTATCACCGGATCGGGCATCATTTCCAGATAGCCTCCCTGCTCTATCTGGATAGTTTGTGCCTGCGCCGCGTAATTATTCACCATCGAATGAATCTTGGTAGCCGATTGGGTAGTAACATGCCCAAACGCATCCTGAGCAACATGAATGTCCAGCGCTAACCTATCTCCTTGCAATATGCATCCTGAGGTGGAGATCATAAATATACACGGCATCTGGGGTAGTGCCTCATCCCAATACAACGCTCGCTGCACCAGATAAGGAACCTGACGCTCCATCTGAGCCAGAATACTGCGCTCACCACGCCGGGCAAACCCCAATCGAAGATAGCCATTTTTACCCACATCACCGCTTGCCATCTGCGGAGGTTCATCCTGAAACAATGCAAGTTCCGGGGCGTTCACACCAAGCTCATGAACGCGTTGATGTGCTTCATTGGCGTTTTGCAGCAAGCCAGTAGACGTCATTGTGTCGCCTGTAGCGCATGAGTAAACAGAAAATCACGCATGATCATATCTACTAACGCTTGAACCCCCTCACCGGTTTTACAATTAGTGAGGATATAAGGACGCTGACCGCGTACTACCCGAGTGTCACTCTCCATCACCGCCAGGCTAGCACCGACATAAGGAGCCAAATCGATTTTATTGATCACCAGAATATCAGCCTGGACCAAACCAGGGCCGTTCTTACGTGGGATTTTCTCCCCTTCGGCCACATCAATCACATAAATATAAAAGTCTGCCAGTGCCGGACTAAAAGTCAGGGTCAAATTATCACCACCACTTTCAATCAACACAACGTCGCTGTCAGGAAAGCGCGCTTCCATTTCCTCCGCCGCAGCAATATTCATACTGGGATCTTCACGTACTGCGGTGTGAGGGCAAGCACCAGTTTCTACACCAAGTATTTTCTCTTCATCCAAAATGCCTTTCAGTGTCCGCTTGACCTGTTTAGCATCCTCAGTAGTAACAATATCGTTGGTGATAATCAGTGGTTTTATTCCGCGCTGGATCAAGATAGGTGTGATAACTTCAATAATAGCGGTCTTACCTGAACCGACTGGGCCACCAATACCAATACGGGTAATTTTTTTCACAGGAATTTCCTCACACGATTAAGACGTAGTTTAAAGCGATATCAGGATCAAGTTAGTTACTGAATAGCCGGGTAAAAGCATTAACATGCAATGCTGCCAGTACATCAGTCACGGGTGCATAAGATGTCATCTGCTCAATTCCCCCTTTCTCCGCCTCGTCACAAAACAGCTCAATATCCTGATTCAACAAGAACAAAATACGTTGAATCTCAATATGGGTAACACGCATTAGACGTATAGCCGCACTGAGTATTGTCATGGCAACACCATATTGATGCATAACGATCACTTCACGCGGAGTCGCGCCTAATGCGCTCATGACCACCGCCAAGGTAATCGGATAGGTGCCGGCAGCAATATCGCTCTTTATTTGTGCCAGCCACCATGCAATCAATGACGTACCCGTTACCTCAACAGCCATTTCGGCTAATTTTTTCCCCATCCGCGTTACCATAGTGCGACCTTCTTCATTCAATTTGCGGTTAAACACCGCCCAATCATGGGAGATAACGGCGTCATGTTGTCCACTATTCAATGCCTGACAAGCAGCGACGACTGCACGACCATCACCGCTAACGGCCTGTAACAGCGCCGTTCGGGTAAACTCGCTGAGCGTCGCCACGTCATATACGATCTTACTTTGAATAGCTGACTCCAAACCATTTGAGAAAGAAAACGCACCAACAGGCAACACTGAATCCGCAAATTGCATGATTCTGATTAAGCGCAGAGCATTCATTTCAGTTTAATCACATGCTGGTTGAGAAATGTGTTATCGACATGAACGTGTGTTGCGGAATCCTCTGCCCCACCAAATAATAAACGTGCCTCGGAGTTGTTAAGAGAAGGCAAGATCTCTTCGCCTTTGACAAAAGAATAAGGCAATGCATGAAAACCATGAGTTTTCATAACTGAATCCATCACCTTAGTTGATACTGTCAGCGGAATATAAATCTGGTTATTTTTAATCACTGATTTCCAATGTTGATTACCCAAGGCGTGACCAAGTTCAAAACTGGTTTTCAGTATCGTTTCTGAATCTACTGACAGTAATGACTTCAAATGAATAACCATCACATCACGTAAACTCATCTGTACAATAACAGCCAGCCCTTTGGTTTCATCCCACAATAAAATATCGCCATCAGATAATACCTGATGACGGTCAAGAGAAATCCCCAAATCCAACCCATTAAGCGTGGATTTACGGCAACGGCTTTTTTGCGCTTCCCATTGCGAAAGTACTAAGATATCCGGCGAGATCCCTTGCAAGCGATCTCGCCAGAAAACATCTTTTTTGGCATTACCCAGAATATGTTCAATAATAATCATTAGATAATCCTCTAAACGCGTGGATCGGTTAATCGGGCCAGAAAAATATTCTCTGACCAGACAGTAAAAAATAGATTAACTGAAGAAATAGCGCTGATTAAGTGCGACTGTCCTGACCGGTTTCACTGTGGCATATTCACCATTCACCTTGACAGCAAAGGTTTCAGCATCCACTTCAATAGTTGGCGTTTCGGCATTACGTACCATATCTTGCTTGGAAATAGCCCGGCAATTACGTACCGCCATGACCTGGCGCGCCAAATCAAGCTGTTCTTTTATCCCCTGTTCCATTGCCGCTTGGGATACAAAAGTTACACAAGTTTCTTGAAGCGTTTTGCCTAATGCACCAAACATCGGACGATAAAATGTCGGCTGTGGTGTCGATAATGAAGCATTCGGGTCACCCATTACCGCCCAGTTAATCATGCCGCCTTTGATAACCAACTTAGGTTTTGCGCCAAAGAAACGCGGCTCCCATAACACAAGATCAGCCATTTTTCCCACTTCGACTGAACCAAGTACGTGGCTTATACCTTGCGCAATCGCCGGATTAATCGTAATTTTGGCGACGTAACGTAATACCCGGAAATTATCGTTATCCGCTGCATCTTCTGGTAGCTTACCGCGTGCTGCTTTCATGGCATGGGCAGTTTGCATCACTCGCAACCAATTTTCTCCCACCCGCCCCATTGCCTGGGAGTCACTGGAAAACATCGACAATACCCCCATGTCATGCAAGACATTTTCCGCGGCAATGGTTTCCGAGCGCACACGGCTTTCAGAAAAGGCAACATCAGCCGGCACATTGGGATTCAGGTTATGGCAAACCATAATCATATCAAACAGTTCTGCTTGACTATTGATACCGTAAGGCAACGTGGGATTAGTGGAGCTGGGTAACACATTCATCTGGCTGGCAACTTTAATAATATCTGGTGCATGCCCGCCACCAGCGCCTTCCGTGTGAAAAGTATGAATGGTGCGCCCTTCAAAAGCATCAATGGTATCCTCAACATAACCACCTTCATTCAAACTGTCGGTATGTACCGCCACCTGAATATCCATTTCATCTGCCACTCGTAAAGCATTACGCAATGCAGAGTTGGTTGCTCCCCAGTCTTCATGCACTTTCAGCCCGACAGCTCCGGCCTTAATCTGCTCCACCAGTGGCATAGCCACCGCAGCATGGCCTTTTCCCAAAATACCTACGTTAACCGGTAAGCCTTCAAAAGCACGCAACATTCGGTGAATATGCCACGGACCCGCGGTGACAGTAGTACCGTTAGTACCATCAGTGGGACCAACACCACCACCAAAGAAAGTCGTCACACCATTGGACAAAGCATGTTCAGCTTGTTGGGGCGAAATAAAATGAATGTGGGTATCAATGCCCGCCGCCGTGAGAATCAGATGTTCACCAGATATCGCATCCGTACTGACGCCAACCACCATACCGGGGGTCACTCCATTCATCATACTGGGATTACCACTTTTACCTATCCCGACGATGCGACCATCTTTTATACCGACGTCAGCTTTAACTACCCCTTGACGTGCATCCAAAATAGTGACGTTGGTAATCACCAAATCCAAGACATTTGCGCTGGTCATACGATTATCTGCACCCATGCCATCACGCAGAGATTTACCCCCGCCGTAGACCGACTCCTCGCCATAACCGCGCAGATCTTTTTCAATTTCAACAAACAGATTGGTATCACCCAAGCGAATCTTATCACCGATAGTTGGACCAAAAAGACCCACATATTCCTGCCGAGAAATGGTTGGCATAGTTTATTCCTTTATTCGAAAGATCTTACGATGTTCGTCAACCCTACTCGATAGTTTTATACCCCGTTAGCTAGCCCGGCGTACAACAATGATTTTTTCTACATGCTCACCGGTAGCAACAGTGCCTTTACCCACCCAGCCATCAACTAAGTTATTAAATCCATAAACATTTTGTTTCCCACCAATCGGGATCAGTGACACTTCAATTTCATCTCCGGGTTCAAAACGGATTGCGGTTGTGGCAGTGATATTGAGTCGTTTACCGAACGCAGACGCGCGATCAAATTGCAGAGCGTTGTTCACCTCAAAAAAATGAAAATGAGATCCCACCTGAATAGGGCGATCACCTGAATTACGAACTTTCAATTGAATAACCGGACAATCTTCATTAAATGAGATTGGGTCTTTAGCAAGGATATATCCCCCTAACGGAGTGATATCTTCTTTATTATTATTTTTCATTAGAAAATCTCTACGTTATAGACGTGAATCAAGACCATAAATTAATATTCTGTCTGGATAACTTTTCCTGCTATTTATAATCTACTCTGAAAATTATTGAATAGGATCATGTACAGTCACCAAACGACTGCCATCAGTAAATATTGCTTCAACCTGCACATGTGGAATGAGATCAGCCACACCATCCATAACATCTTCTTTAGTTAGGACGTGCCTGGAATCATTCATGACTTCTTCTAACGTTTTACCCTCTCTAGCCCCTTCCAAGGCAGCGGTGGTAATAATAGCGACAGCTTCAGGGTAATTGAGCTTTAAGCCGCGAGACTTACGCTTTAATGCAACATCAGCCAGTGTATATACCATGAGTTTCTCAATTTCTCTTGGCGTTAATTGCATAAAACCCCCTAATAATTGGTTATTCCATACAGTTACAATTTTATGTCAAAATAATTCTGAATACTGGGTCATATATCCTTTAGAAAAAAGTTTTGACATAAGAATCATATTATGTCAATTAAGATATTCTCCTTAAAACAAGTTAGTCCTCTTACCTCTTATTTAAGTTTATCCAAGGTAATATTACAAGTTGACTATTATTATGGTTTAGCAGAAGACCGTACATTATTGCGTACAGCGGATACTAACTGTTTTTTCTCTTAGAAATCACCCGCAAGCGGGTTTAATATCAATAGGTTTCTTATTATGCATAAAAAACGCGCACTTTCTCTTCTTGTTGTTCTGGTTGCTGCCAACATACTTGCCTGGATTTGGGCATTTATTGCTTTCCGTCATCATGCGGTAATGATGGGAGCAGCTCTGTTGGCTTACGGTTATGGTCTACGCCATGCGGTAGATGCCGATCATATCGCCGCAATTGATAACGTCACCCGTAAACTGATGCAGCAAGGCAAATCATCCATTGCGGTCGGCGCTTTCTTTTCCCTGGGACACTCTACCATTGTTATTCTGGCCTGCCTCGCCATTGTCCTGACCTCAATGGCTTTTAAAGATCAGATGGGTTGGGTCCATGATTATGGCGGCATTATTGGTACCTTAGTTTCTGCCTGTTTTCTGCTAGCAATAGCGCTGATTAATTTACTGATACTGAAAAGCGTCTATCAGAAGTTTCAGGAGATCAAACGAGGAAGAATTCTGGCTAAAAGTGATTTAACCGGACTAGAAGCAACGCCAGGAGGAATAATGACCCGCTTGTTCCACTCAGTCTTCCGATTGGTGAACAAAAGCTGGCATATGTATCTGGTTGGCTTTCTATTTGGGTTAGGTTTCGACACAGCTACCGAAGTTGGTCTGTTAAGTATATCCGCTGTTGGCTCTCTTAGTGGGCTTCCGTTGTGGTCAATAATGGTATTTCCTGCCCTATTTGCCAGTGGTATGGCGCTAATCGACTCACTGGATAATTTTGTTATGGTGGGGGCTTATGGCTGGGCTTTTTCCCAGCCAGCGCGCAAGATCTACTACAATATGACTATTACCGCTGCCTCCGTCGCCGTAGCGTTGTTCATCGGTGGGCTGGAAGCGCTCGGGCTTATCGCTGACCAGTGGGATTTACACGGCATTTTCTGGGACACCATTGGAGCATTGAATGACAATATGGGTAACGTTGGTTTTTGGGTCGTTGGAATTTTCATTTTGTTCTGGACATTATCAGTGATGAATTATCGCTGGCGGGGATACGATACGCTGGAGATTAAGTAACAAACACGAAATTCTTTACATGTGTGCGGTGTATTACACCCAGAAATGTTGTTATGCTCGCTACCCAATGATAGCATTTGTGTTACTGATGATATCGTTGTGAGAAAGGCTATGCATAAACAAATGAAACAGACAGTAACCCTTCGCTTAGATGAAGGACTCAAAGCACGTATTAAAGCATTAGCTGACACGCAAGGCATTTCTGCCCATTCGCTCATGGTCCGTTCAATCGAAAATGAAATTGATGTACTGGAAGCCAGACAACAATTTTTACGTGATGCCGAAAGCGCCTGGTTAGAATATGAAGCTACCGGCTTGCATTTGACTGGCGATGAACTTTCTGACTGGTTGGATGCTATCACACGTGGCGAGGATAATAAGGAATTACCTGAATGCCATCGGTAATAATCACTCCAGCAGCTGTAAGGGATATAAATCGTCTTGTTGACTTTTTACGTCAACGCGATGCAGTTGCTGCAAAATCAGTACTTAGTATTATCAGCAAACATATCCGTGCAATGAAATCTAACGTTCTAGCTGGACGGCCAACAGAAGTTTATCCACTCTTTGAATTAATTATCTCTTTTGGTGGCACAGGCTATGTATTGCTATACAGAGAAGCCCCCGGAAGTAATACACGTTACATTTTGGCTATCCGTCACCAGCGAGAAATCAACTACAAACATTAACCCTTTTACAAGATTAGAAACTATCCATTAACGCTGTCTCTTAATCGAGAAATCTAACTAAGAGACAGCAATTGCATCAAGATCTATACCCAATAGGTTTCATTATCGCTGGCGGGGATACGATACGCTGGAGATTAAGTAACAAACACGAAATTCTTTACATGTGTGCGGTGTATTACACCCAGAAATGTTGTTATGCTCGCGACACAATTCTACTTAAGGTAGGTTGCGAACGAATTTTTGAGGACACTAAGCATCGTCCACTAGATCAGCATCAATATCACAGTAAAATATTGACTTTATTCCCCTAATAAGGAATTTATTTTGATAAGTTAGAAAATATTGATTTTAATAGATTACCATTTAAAGCTCTAACATTAGAAAGAGTAAAGTGACCATCTATCTGGAGTGTGCAATAAAGAGCACCCTATGTACGTAATGGAATACTTTCGGAGTGTAAGAATATGTCTTATACTATAGAATGTTAATTATCTGAATGAGGTGTATTATGGTATCGCGTACAATGACGGTAGATACCGGCGAAGAATTACGTGGTTTTGTAGAAAGCCTAGTTGAATCAGGTTATTACAAAACTAATAGTGAAGTCGTTCGGGAGGGATTACGGTTATTACAGGAAAAACAAGCTGAGTCCAAACTTGAAGCACTTCGTCAGCTAATTGATGAAGGTGATAACAGTGGAGAAGTTATAGAGTGGGATCTCAATACTTTCCTTACACGTATGAAAAATAAAACACACAATGTCCAGTAAAACATTTTTTCTAAAGCCTAAAGCTGAACAGGATTTAGAGGCTATTTTTGAATACAGTTATCAAGAATTTGGCCTAGAAAAAGCGTATCAATATATCAAGAGTTAGTTAAATAATCTAGTCAACTTCAATAGGGAAATTTTGATTATAACCATAGATAATTTTTTGTATTTCTTTAGCAATATTAGGTGGGCGAAAGTCCTCACTAGAACTTAATAGTGCTTGCAAACTCCACCAATTCATATCTTTTAGGGTACGTATCTCTTTTTCGGTCATACAATTATCTTCTTTATCACAAATGTCCTCATATACCAAAAAATATCTCTCGTGACTTAGAAATTTCTCACCTTTCCATTCTAAAACTACGTTTCTAGTCCAAATCCATTCAGGTGTAAACCTTAGGATAAGACCAACCTCCTCACTTAACTCTCTATTTAATGCTTGCTCAAAGGACTCTCCCTCTTTTAGACCACCACCAGGAGTAACCCAAAACTCAATCAAATCCGCATTAATATTGTCTTTAATTTCTTCAAAACTAAATTTAAAAAGCAGTACTTCCTGTTTACTATTGATCAATAATGCCCTAGCGGAATTTCTTATTTTCATTTAATTTCCCCTAAATTACACATGCCTGAGAAGCTTCACGATTTTGTTTCCTTTAATAAAAACGTTGATCGTGTCTCAGGCATAGCGTTCCCTTCTTAAGTAAATCTCAGGTTAAATTAAAACCCCACAAAATAACGTGGGGTTTGTAGTTATAACGATAAAAAATCACAGTGCACGCAGGATTGCTTCTACGCTTGCTTTCGCATCACCAAACAACATCTGGCTATTGTCTTTAAAGAATAGTGGGTTCTGCACACCAGCGTAACCTGTGTTCATCGAGCGTTTGAACACAACAACGTTCTGGGCTTTCCAGACTTCCAGCACAGGCATACCAGCAATCGGGCTGTTTGGATCTTCCTGTGCAGCCGGGTTAACGGTGTCATTAGCACCAATGACCAGTACGGTATCGGTATCAGAAAAATCATCATTGATTTCATCCATTTCCAGAACAACGTCGTAAGGGACTTTTGCTTCCGCCAACAGCACATTCATATGTCCTGGCAAACGTCCTGCAACTGGATGGATACCAAAACGAACCTTAATCCCCTTTTCACGTAGTTTGGCGGTGATGTCATGTACTGGGTACTGTGCCTGTGCAACAGCCATACCATATCCCGGAGTGATAATGACAGAAGTTGAATTTTTCAGCAGCTCAGCAACTTCTTCAGCCGTGGTTTCGCGGTATTCTCCCATCTCCTGATCATCACCAGTTGAAGAACCATCAGTACCAAACCCTCCGGCAATTACACTGATAAAAGAACGGTTCATTGCCTTACACATGATGTAAGACAGAATCGCCCCCGAAGAACCTACCAACGCACCCGTTACAATCAGTAAATCATTACTCAGCATGAAACCAGCTGCCGCTGCCGCCCAACCAGAATAGGAGTTCAACATTGAAACCACTACCGGCATATCTGCCCCACCGATAGAAGCCACCAAGTGCCAACCAAACGCCAGTGCAATTGCAGTCATAATTAACAGCGTGAATACTTGTAAACCGATACTTTCCGTTTTCACAAAAGTCACTAGCAATACAAAAGAGATAACTAATGCTGCAAGATTTAATTTATGACGATTTGGTAGCATCAGCGGTTTAGAAGAAATTTTTCCACATAATTTACCAAATGCGACAACAGAACCTGTGAAGGTAACTGCACCGATGAAAACCCCCAAGAATACTTCTGTCAGATGGATATTTTCCATTATCGGTTCAGCAAAACTATCGTGAGCAATAAAGCTGTTAAAACCGACTAATACGGCTGCTAAGCCGACAAAACTGTGTAAGATTGCAACCAGTTCCGGCATTTCAGTCATTTCAACTTTATTTGCCAGGCGAATACCAATAACCGCGCCGATCACCATAGCCAGAATAACCCAAACAACACTGCCGGTATCTGGCCCAAAGATAGTCGCAATCAATGCAATTGCCATCCCGGTAATACCAAAAATATTCCCACGTTTGGAGCTTTCATGACGAGACAAGCCTGCAAGACTAAAAATAAATAAGATAGCGGCAACAATATATGCCGCTGTAACTACTCCACTCGACATAAATTACCCCTTAGTCCTTACGAAACATTTTCAGCATGCGTTGAGTCACAGTGAAACCACCGAATATATTAATGCTGGCAATTAATATAGCGATAAATGAAAAGAAACTGACCCATCCACCATCACCAATTTGTAATAACGCACCAACGACAATAATCCCCGAAATCGCATTGGTTACCGACATTAGCGGTGTATGCAAGGCATGGCTGACATTCCAGACCACGTAATAACCCACCACACAGGCCAATGCAAATACAGTAAAGTGAGACAAAAACTCTTTTGGCGCAACATTAGCTAACCAACCAAACAGGATAATAGCCAGTGCCAACAGACCATATTTCAACCAAGGTGAAGTAGGTTGAGGTTTTGGCTTTTCTGCTTTGACAGGCGCTATTTTTTCCTTCAACTGGGCAGAAACCTGAATGGGCGGCGCTGGCCAGGTTATTTCTCCTTCTTTTACTACCGTCACGCCGCGAATAACAACATCGTCAAAATCAATATTGATTTCGCCATTTTTCTCTTTACACAGTAACTTGAGCAAATTAACCAGATTGGTACCGTATAGTTGTGAGGATTGCGTTGGTAAACGGCTTGGCAAATCTGTGTAACCAATAATTTTCACCCCATTGGCTGTCACAACCAACTTGTCTGCCTGCGTTAATTCACAATTACCACCCGTTTGAGCTGCCAGGTCAACAATCACGCTACCCGGCTTCATAGATTCAACCATCTCTTTGGTGATAAGACGTGGAGCCGGTTTTCCAGGAATAAGAGCCGTGGTCACAATAATGTCAACTTCTTTTGCCTGTGCAGCAAAAAGCGACATTTCAGCTTTGATAAAAGCTTCGGACATGACTTTTGCATATCCGTCACCACTGCTAGCCTCTTCTTCAAAATCCAGTTCCAGAAATTCTGCCCCCATGCTCTGAACCTGTTCTTTTACCTCGGGACGGGTATCAAATGCACGAACAATAGCCCCCAGACTACCCGCAGCACCAATAGCAGCCAAACCAGCGACACCCGCACCAATAATCATCACTTTGGCTGGCGGGACTTTTCCGGCTGCCGTGATCTGACCCGTAAAGAAACGACCAAATTCATGAGCTGCTTCCACTATTGCCCGGTAACCTGCAATATTCGCCATAGAACTTAGTGCATCCAGTGACTGTGCTCTGGAAATACGCGGTACTGAATCCATAGCCAGAACCGTTACTTTGCGATCAGACAGCTTTTGCATTAACTCAGAGTTTTGTGCCGGCCAAACAAAGCTGACCAACGTACTCCCTTCTTTCATTAATGCAATCTCGTCATCATCAGGAGCATTGACCTTTAAAATGATATCTGAGCACCAAATATCATGACGATCAGAAACTTCAGCTCCTACCTGTTGGTAAGCACTATCTCCGAAGCTGGCCAATAACCCTGCTCCATTCTCAACAACGACATTGAATCCCAATTTCAGCAGTTGCTCCACAGTCCCTGGCGTAGCTGCAACACGTGCTTCATTGGTAAGTCGCTCTTTCGGTACACCAATACGCATAATGTCCCCTTCTTAAGGCTTAAGATTAATGACGATTATTGCTTGTTGAGGTCAATTTATCGACTAAATTAACTTTATTACTGCCATTAGCAAAATCTATCAACGAATATTTTAATAACCAACGGAAAATCCTATCGGTGATCCATCACTAATTGAGTAAAAAAAATAGCTAAATAGTATTACCAAAATAAATTGCAATTTTAACCAGGTCACTCGTTATGTTGATGAAAACTTATGGTGTCATATTCTATAAATTTGTATTCATTCATACTGATAGCATAAATTCGTGGGACATTAGCTATTATTACATGTAATAATTGTGGGCTATGTGATACACGACGATGTTCAGCAAGTTATAAATATTTAATGCGCAAGGCGAAAGGATTTTTTTATGAAGCTGAAAACAACGATCATCGCAGTTGCGGTGCTCTCATTAACTAGTATTACCACTGCTCAGGCAGCCCAGGAATTATCCCCGGAGAAAGCAGCAGAACTGAAACCATTTAAACGTATTACAGTTACAGGTCCTTTTAATGCTATTTATGAAGCTGCCGATGCCGTTTCCCGTCGGGCAGATAAAATGGGCGCAGATGGATTCTATATCCAAAGCCTTGACGATCTAAATAATAGCGGCAACCTGCGCGTTGTAGCTGATCTGTATCACAAAGATGCAGAAAAAGCTGATAACTCAACTAAATATCGGATATTTCGCGGTATTAAAGAATTACCCAAAACAGAAGCAGTTACACTAGAGCCATTCGATACCGTAACCATCAGTGGTTTTTACGCCAGTGAACCAGATTTAAATGAAGCCATTGCGAAAGAAGCAAAGAAAAAAGATGCTGATTCTTTCTTTATTGTGCGTCAGTTCTCAACCAATGATGGCGGCAATCAAACGGTTACAGCTTATGTTTACAAAGCAGATGCCCCAAAACGCCAAATTCAAGCTAATGAAGCCGTTATCCCGGCTGATTCAGACTCAGGACGTGCTGCACTGGCCGCTGGCGGCGAAACGGCTAAGAAAGTGGAAATTCCAGGTTTAGCCTCTTCAACGTCAACCAGTAATTCTGTTGGTCGTTTCTTTGAAACTCAGTACTCTAGAGGTGAGCGTTACACTGTCACTCTCCCTGATGGTACAAAAATCCAAGAATTGAATAAAGTTAGTGCTGCTCAGATGGTGCCTTTTGACTCCATTACCTTCTCAGGTTACTACAACAGCATGACTGATGTTTCCTATGAAGTTGCTAAACGTGCGGCAGCTAAAGGCGCTAAGTATTATCATATTACCCGTGAATGGCAATCCACGGGTGGAACCTCTACTATCAGTGCAGATCTGTTCAAATAACGCTGGATTATCCTAAGAAAAAGGCACACATGATAACCATATGTGCCTTTTTTACTGAAGGATAACAAAATTTTTAGCTAGCAGATTCTAATTTCAGACGAATACAATCAATGGCGTTTTGTATAGTTACCATTTCTTCCGCTTCTGAATCATCAATCGTTATCCCGAAATGTTCTTCCAGAGCCATAATCAGCTCTACATTGTCTAACGAATCGGCGCCCAATTCTTCAAATGTCTGTGTGGTAAGAATCTGGGCTTCGGGGATTCCAAGTTGTTCTGAAACAACACTTTTAACATGATTCTCTAAATTTTCCACGCTATTATTTTCCTAATTTACTAATACACGGGGAAACTTATTGTTTCCCCATTTATACCCGTTATCTTTCAAGTTGCCTCTTGGTTGGCTGTACTCCCGGGGACTCGCTCCCTTGCCGTCGCGATTCACCTTGAAATCCATAGGGTATATTATTGATAAGATTAGATATTTACACAACAGTTAGGTGCATGAATGCCCCGGAGAATCGAGCACTTTCCGGGATATAACATAAAAGACTTTGATCTTTTTTCAGTTTACCCGAATTAACCAGCTCTTCCAGCATGACATAAATAGAAACCGCCCCAGTATTCCCTTTAGTAGTTAAGTTAGTAAACCAACGACCTTGATCAATACTAAAATTAATATCATCAAGACCTGCTGACATTTTCATACGGAAATATTCAGATGATATATGAGGTAAGAACCAATCAATGGAGTCTGCTGATAAATTACGCTTTTCTACCGTTCTTCTCAGAGGTTCACTAAGCGTATATTTAACGACTCGCTCATTTAAGTGTCTAACATCTTGTTTGATACAGAAAACAGAATAAGCAAGCCAATCAGCCGGATTCATTTGCGACCAACCTTTTAAACTGCCATCTGTTAACTTTTCTGCACCAGAATACATACATGTATCTAGCTCATTAGCAAAAGAGTACATGTCTATCCAATCAATTCGTAACGAAATACCATCAGCCCGCGGTTTATTTTCGAGCAAAACAGCACCAGCACCATCTGAAAGCATCCAGCGCAGAAAATCTTTCTCAAAAGCAATTTCAGGACGCAGTTCCAACTCTGCAACCCGAGCGTCACTTTCATTCTGAAAATTACGCGCATGTAGTACAGATGAAACGGTTTCCGATGCTGCTGCAACCGCATTATTTGTCGTTCCCGAGAGAATAGACAAATAAGCATATTTCATTGCTGTCATGCCAACCATGCAAGAGCCTGAAGTTGAAACAATTTCGCAGGGTTCATTTTTGAGTTCACCATGAACCATAACAGCATGACCAGGTATAATCTGATCTGGGATAGCTGCACCTGCTGCCAGACTTTGCATATCATCTAAAGAAAAATGTTCATCGACCAAACCTTTTATTGCTTCAGCCGCCAGTTGAGCACTTGAATAGGTTGCCTCACCAGTTTCCGGGTCCAATGCATAATGGCGGTACTTGATACCATTATTACGCAGTACTATATGGCGAGATCTTGATGGTTTATTACCAACAAAACCAAGGACAGATTCCATTGTGTCATTATCGATTGGATTTCCCGGCATAAAGGCGGAAACTTTAGTGATATAAACGTTATTACTCATTTACTTATCTATCTCCTTTATTATCATAGCGGGCAGAACCGGATGGTTGTTCATAGTATTTTTGTAATTCATTAAGACGTTTTTTAAGTAATATTGTAAGTAAACGGCGAACAACGATTGAAATGGGCAAAACCACTAACACCATCAATACCAAATAGATCACAAACAGAGTCAATAGAGAACGCCTTACCCACTTTCCTCGTTTACCTACACGATGAATAAACCCGGACCAAAATCTAAATCCTCGATGTATAGAACGCTCACCGAAAATAAAAGATTTATCTACAAATACCGCCCCTAAACCTTTCAACATTGGGGCATCATCTTTCTCTTTATCCGCTTTAAGAGCTGCTACCAACGCATGTCCAAAACGTTTAGCTCCTTGAACATCTTCCTTTGATACCCCAGCCGGCGGTACACTAGAAAAAGGTTGTTTTTTTCCTGTCATTAGCCATAACGGGGTTGTGAACAATGTTATAAAAAAGTTCGTTTTATCAACAAAAACCACGTTGTCGCGTAAATACGCTCCACTTTCGTGTAAAAATTTTTTGACCGTTTCCTGGGCTATCAACCACATGTTTCGACAAGCTATAACCGTCACTACCGGCTTACCGTTAAGTAACCGTTTTCCTTCTTCGCTCTTAAGAAATGCTGTTATTGGAAGAGATGGTGACAAATACCAAACTTGGTAGCCCAATATCACCAAATCAAAAGGTTCTTCATCTTCCAAATGTAAAGGTGCTATTTCGGGTGGATGTAACTGCACTGTTTCAGGAAAAGCATTAATAAATTTAGAAAACGACCAGGGAAATTCATATTCTGGAATCGGTTTCAGAACGACTTCACGAATGTATATCTCATCAGATTCATGCAGAGGTGCGATTAAGCTCTTCACCACCTCGATCAATTGACCACTTTGAGAATACGACACCACCAGAACACGTTTCATATGTTCTAACCTTATGAATATTTAATACTAAGCCATTCATCGGCGCTTAAAAGATAATAATTTGAATAACAATAACCCCTAACCATCTGGAAATTTTTTTTTACATATGTGCATATGATCATTCCTGAAAATTGAAAATACAGCCAAAAAAAATGAGCTAATAAATGATAGGTTAATATTTTCACAAACAATATAAATCAAAGTAGTCGTTGTCAACATGATTTTCTAATTTTTATATAATAATAGTATTATGTCACATTGGCGAACATTAATTTGTCACCACTAAGAATAGTTAACGAAAAATATATTAACCCCAACCCAAAATTAACAAAGTCAATTAAAGCAAAAGATAAAACAACAGATAAATCAATAACTTTAAATTTAATGGAAATAATAATTTTATTAATTGGCAATGTTTAATGGATTAACTGAACGATTTGATATATAAACTAAGAGTTATTATTACCAGACAATAACATCGCATAGCAAAATAAAAGTTAAAGCAAAAGAACTTATTTGACGTAATGATTTTTGTTAAATTTTGATATTGATTAAAAAAATTAAAATAAAAATTACTTAATTAGTAATAGCATCACTATACTTTACACTTGTCATTTATTTCCCTTAGTACAATAAGCAGAATTATAAAAATTACTGACATAAGTTTATAAGAATAAATTGTATAGCATTACACTTTACCATCGCCAATCAGTGCATAAATTTTGTAGTTATTTGCATAGAAAACCATTGCATCCGCCACATACCCTCCGTAGAATCGCCCTCTATTTCTAGGTTTAACCAGTCTGTTTTCCGTTCTGTACAGCTTGGACGCGCTGAAAACCCAATACTTAATTCATCTGTTATGATCAGGGTAACGAACTGGATAACAATGCAGTTTAGTGATTTTAGGAACATATCTTTGGAAAAAAAACTAGGTCTTACAGCTCTTACTGCTCTGGTACTCAGCTCTATGGTCGGTGCTGGTGTTTTCAGCTTACCGCAGAATATGGCTGAGGTCGCCAGTCCAGCCGCGTTAATGATCGGTTGGGTAATAACAGGTGTCGGTATCCTGTTTCTGGCTACTACACTGTTACTTCTCTCCCGTATTCGCCCAGATCTTGATGGAGGAATTTTCACTTATGCCAAAGAAGGCTTCGGGGAATTAATCGGCTTCTGTTCTGCCTGGGGATATTGGTTATGTGCAGTAGTTGCCAATGTTTCCTATCTGGTTATCGTTTTCGCCGCACTGAGCTTTTTTACTGATAAAGAGAATGTAGTCATTTTAGGTGACGGTAATACTTGGCAATCTTTATTAGGAGAATCTATTTTACTTTGGTTAGTACACTGGCTGGTACTTCGCGGCGTTCAAACCGCAGCCGGAATCAATAAACTGGCAACAATGGCAAAATTATTACCTTTAGGTGCTTTCATCATTCTTGCTGCGATAGCATTTAAGATGGACGTTTTTAGTCTTGACTTTAAAGGTATTGGCTTGGGTGTTCCTGTCTGGCAACAAATAAAAGATACCATGTTAATTACCCTTTGGGTTTTTATTGGTATCGAAGGTGCTGTTGTGGTCTCAGCCAGGGCGAAAAAGCGGACAGATGTTGGTATTGCGACTATGCTGGCTGTTGTTGCAGCATTAGGAATCTATATATTAGTCACCCTACTCTCCCTTGGATTAGTACCTCGGCCTGAGTTAGCAGAAATGCGCAATCCATCAATGGCAAATCTGATGGTAGGACTTGTTGGTTCCACCGGTGAAATCATTATTGCTACAGGATTGATTATTTCCGTTTGCGGCGCTTATCTGAGCTGGACAATCATGGCGGCTGAAGTGCCATTTATCGCGTCCCAACATGGTTCTTTTCCAAAAGTTTTTGGCTTGCAAAACAGCAATAATGCGCCATCATCTTCATTATGGTTGACGAATGGTGCCGTACAACTCTCTCTCGTTTTTATCTGGTTAAGTGGAAGCAATTATAATTCATTACTGGCAATTGCATCAGAGATGATTTTAGTACCCTATTTCCTAGTTGGTGCATTTTTATTAAAGGTCGCTTTTAATCGCAGTAGTAAAGGGTTATTACTGATTGCCAGTGGTGCTTGTATTTATGGCATATGGCTGCTCTATGCATCTGGTCTGATGAATTTACTATTGTCTGTTGTTCTCTATGCCCCGGGAGTTATTGTTTTCCTGTATGCACGTAGTCAAAATCCACAGAAAGATAGTCTTTCTTTGACTGAAAAATTAGCTATCGCCGTATTGTTGATAAGCACGATCCCTGCAACTTGGTTATTAATTAAATAACTTTATCTATTTTAAGCTATTATCATCTTTTGATGGTAGTAGCTTATCGTGTTTCCATATAGCACTATTTCTTTAGTGTTTGTTTTTAAATGTATGTTGTAACTAATTACGTTAATATAATCTATACCTGATTGGTATGGTTCTTTGGTTAATTCTTGTCGAGTTCGAAAATTGCCCACCGTGTGGTTCGAATACGATCTTGCCATCAGTAAGAATAACCGTCGCAAACATAGCGAAGCCGTGTAAAAGGCGCATAATGATATCTGGCTTTAGGATACCTATTTTGTCCTATCAGAATCGCCTCTGCCAGGGACATTCGCGCCGAAACAGACGCAGTTTGGATACCCTGACAGAAACCGGATATTGCTCTTAGTTATTCAGTTTGTCGGCCCAATCCGCAATCACATCTGCCGTTTCGATTGGCTTCTCAGCGGGCAGCGCATGGCTGGCCCCTTCGATCACTGCGACAGTAACACGGTTACCGAACTCGTCCTTTGCCTCCATTCGAGACTCTTTAGGTCGAAACGGGTCAGACCCCGCCTGTAGATCGAGGATCGGCACCGTCCCACCAGCCCACCAATCCCCACGAGGGGTCAGCTTGTGCGCCGCAGACTGGCTTTTTATGACATCGGAATGCCAGCCCTCAAGCCAAGGTGTTGGATCATTACCTTCCGCGAAGAAGGCAAGCCGAAGTCCTGCCAGTCTCTCCTCACGAGTAGATTTTGGATCACTAATCACAGTAATTGCATCCGAGAGTTCAGAAGGCCAAGATTTCGCAGCCCCTGCCAGAAGCACTATGCCGCGCGTCATTTCGGGATAATCCGAAGCAATCGTCTTGGCGATCCAGTGACCATAAGCATGACCAGCCACGATTGCCTCGCCACCTTCCGCAGCGACCACCGCCGCAAAATCGCCGGCAAAGTCGTGGAAAGTCACATTCTTCATCGAACCGGTCGATCCTGCGATTCCGCGTGGTTCAGGCAGAGCCACGCGATAACCTCGCGCCACCAGTCGATCTGCAAGCGGCGCGAATTCTGCCGTTCCCCGCCCTGTTGAAGCGATTATCATAATCAGAGGTCCCTCCCCGCGCACCGAATATTCAATTGATGTCGCGCCATTAGTGACAGTTTTCTGCTCTGTTTCCGTGGCCGAAACGGGCTGCGCGACGGCGAACACAATAACCAATAAACCCAATGCAAAGACGAACTGTCTCATTTTTCCTCCCTTACTGCGTTAATTACCTATTACGTTGAAGATTATCCAGACTCGCACCAAGATCCGTACAAAATCAATAAATTTATAATAGGGTTCCTATATTACACATACGACTGGAAAGACAATGCTGAAAATCCCTCTTATTGAACAGAATACATTCGAAATATATTGCAATTCAAAGATTATATTAGCAAAGAGCTATTTGTATGGTGAAAAATAAACAGAAAGATCAAATGAGAAATATATACCCAATAGATTTCAAGATGCATCGCGACGGCAAGGGAGCGAATCCCCAGGAGCATAGATAACTATGTGACTGGGGTGAGTGAGTGCAGCCAACAAAGAGGCAACTTGAAAGATAACAGGTATAAACATGATTAAGCTACATAGTAACTTAATCTAAATAACTTATTCTATCATGTGTATACATTCTCAAAGAAAAAAATAACCATATAAAATAATAACGTGAAGATAATAAATCAAACAAAAAAAGAATAACCTTTTCATAGCAATATATGAATCGTGATATAAATCACAGTTAATTTCATAACTAATTATTAATTAATAAATATTCGTATTAGTTAGCATAATAATTTATTTCATATGATAAACCACAATAAACCATGAAAAAATCCTGTTTAGTCTTTAACTATAGATAAAAATATTAAATGCAGCATATTATCGAGTCATCCTTTGGATTCTTACGAATTAATCGCTATTATCACTCACACCTTATCCTAAATAAGAAACGCCGAACAAAATATAGTCTGGACTATGGCTCTTATTACTGGATAAAAATTTTAGATATTTACATGCTGTATTGACATTTATACCCAATAGATTTCAAGATGGATCGCGACGGCAAGGGAGCGAATCCCCGGGAGCAGAGGTAACTATGTCATAGAGAACTCTGTGACTGGGGTGAGTGAGTGCAGCCAACAAAGAGACAACTTGAAAGATAACAGGTATATACAGTTTCGGTTAAATCAATTTTTCTGTTTCCCTGACATAATACTCGCCAGAGTTAGGATCTATTTAAAATGAAAGCTAAACTGATTATTTCATCCTTACTTGCATCTTCTGTATTTATTTCCGTAGCAAATGCAGCTGACGGAAGAATCAACTTTACAGGTAATATCATCACTAATGCTTGTAAAATCGATACCAATTCTGCAAACCAAAACGTGAATATGGGAACAATTAGCTCAAGTGCATTTAATGGTGTAGACAGCACCGCTGCCGCAACACCTTTCAGCATTAAACTGAGTGATTGCCCATCAGACTACAGCAATGCACAAGTTAAATTTGATGGGCAAACAGATAGTAAAAATAGCAATCTTCTAGCCCTATCCAACGATACAGGTCAAGCCGTTGCTGATGGTGTCGCTATTGGTATTTATGAAGAAGATAACTCAACGTTGATTCCTTTAATCAAGGCATCCAAATTCCAAGCGTTTACTGATCAAAAAACGGCAGAATTGAAGTTTATTGCAAAGTATATTGCAACAGCTCAAACGATTAGTCCTGGCTCTGGTGATGCAGTCGCTAACTTTACTATTGTTTATAATTAAGACAATCAAACTGAGTAACAAAAAAATATGGGCATGGATGCCCACTAATCCCACAAAATAACGTATACCCAACAATGGATTTCAAAATAGATCGCAACGGCAAGGGAGCGAATCCCCGGGAGCATAGATAACTATGTCATAGATAACTCTGTGACCTGGGTGAGTGAGTGCAACCAACAAAAAGGCGACTTGAAAAATAACGGGTATATAAACGGAGAACTTACCGTGCAGTACCAACGTTTATTGACAATGATATTTCTATATATTATCAGCATAAATTTTGCTATCGCGGGCGTCGTCATTGGCGGAACCCGCATTATCTATATCAGTGACAAAAAAGAAGCATCCATTTCTATACACAACCCAGAAAAAGATGCACCTTATCTGATCCAGTCCTGGATTCAAGATGAAAACGATAATACGAAAACCCCCTTTATTGTTACCCCGCCGATTTTTAAGCTCACAGCAGGTAATGAAAATATCCTGCGCATTGTCAAAACAGGAACTAACCTACCTGACGATCGGGAATCACTTTTTTGGCTCAATGTGAAATCTATTCCTGCCTCGGTAAAATCAGATCAAAATCAATTACAGATTACAGTTAAATCAAAGTTTAAATTATTTTACCGTCCTGTAAATTTAGTGGAAAAGTCAAGTATCGCCCACAAACAGCTAAAATTTCGATCAGAAAATAATATATTAGTTGCAGAAAACCCTACCCCTTACTTTATTTCATTATCGTACCTTAAGGCTGATCAACATGAAATAAAACCGGCAGGAATGATTAAACCTTTTAGTCAACTGAATTGGCACTTACCTGTAAAGAACATAAAGCAAGTTAGTTGGAAAGCGATTAATGATTTTGGTGGTGTAACTGCCGAAGAAAAAACAAGCATTTAACAAAGTAGTTACATTAATGTATTCTATGCTAGAAAATTAATTATGGAAAAGTACTCACGGCATAAAATTAATAAAAATCCATATCATATTGAACACCCGTGGTGCTTATTACCTCTATTTATGACAATTGGAGCGCTTTTTCACTCTACTAACGTTTATTCTGAAGATTATTTCAATATTCATGCCTTAGAAACAGGTACTGATTCCCCCGAAGATATTGATCTCTCTATTTTTACACAAGATGACTACCCTCCAGGTACTTACTGGGTAGATATTTATCTTAACAAAGATAAAGTCAATACCCGAAACGTGACCTTTGTCATGATAAATAACAAATTGCTGCCTAAACTGACAATTCAACAATTACAGGATATGGGAGTAAAAATAGATACATTTCCAGAATTAGTCAGTTTACCGCCAGAAACAGAGCTGTCTGATTTGGGACAATATATTCTATCAGCAAGTACAGCTTTTAATTTTAGTCAGCAAAGGCTGGATATCAGTATTCCCCAAGCGGCGTTAAACAATCAGGCAAGAGGTTATGTTTCACCTGAACGATGGCAGCAAGGATTAACTTCATTGTTAATTAATTACAGTTATAGTGGATCAAATAGCTGGCAAGACAACAAATCTGGCTCTAAACAAACCAACTATCTGAATCTCCGAACAGGTGCTAATTGGCAAGCATGGCGCTTACGTAATTATTCCACCTATACCAGCCGTAATAAGAGCTGGAAAAGTATTAACACCTATTTACAACGGGATATTCATTCACTGAAAGGACAATTAACCTTAGGTGACAGCTTTACATCCTCCCATATTTTTGAAGGTAACCAATTTCGTGGTCTACAGCTAGCTTCTGACGATAATATGTTACCAGACAGCTTAAAAGGGTTTGCTCCTACTGTCCGTGGAATTGCGCAAAGCCATGCGCAAGTTACGATCAGGCAAAATGGTTATATCATTTATCAGGCTTATGTCGCACCTGGCCCATTTATCATTAATGACCTTTTCTCAACCACATCAAGCGGAAATTTGGAAGTTATTATTAAAGAAGCAAATGGTCAGGAACGTCGATCTACCCAATCATTTTCGACTGTTCCCATCATGCTACGGGAAGGGGGAATTCAATATTCGGTGACGCTGGGTCAGTATCAATCATCAAATAACCGTGGAAGAGAACCTAATTTTACCCAAAGCACATTAATCTATGGTCTTTCCAATAATCTCACCACCTATGGCGGTACTATTTTATCAAAAGATTATCAATCAATTGCTTTGGGATCAGGCTATAATTTGGGTACATTAGGTTCTCTCTCTTTTGATATAACCCACGCAAATACTGATTTACAGTCAAATACCCGTACCGAAGGACAATCTTACCGTTTTCAATATGCAAAAGATCTTTCATTAACAGGGACTAATTTTACTCTGGCGGGTTATCGCTATTCAACACGTGGCTTTTATGATTTTAAAGAAGGCAATGATATAGATAATTCTAATAATAGTGACTGGCATTATCGCACCAATAAGAGAAGTAAGCTGCAATTGCACGTTAATCAGTCTCTGGGTAATTTAGGGAGTTTATATCTATCTGCTTTTCAGCAAAATTATTGGCAACAAAATGGCTATGAACGCAGTATCAATGCCGGCTATAGTATCAGTTATAACAACATCAATTACAGTCTGAATTATACTTACAACCAACTCCCCGATACGAATAAAAACGAGCAACTTTTTTCATTTAGCATACAGGTTCCATTAGATCGCTGGTTGAAAAATAGCTGGGCCTATTACAACCTGAATACAAATAAAAACAAAGATATTTCCCACCAAACAGGTTTAAGTGGTTCGGCACTTGAAGACAATAATTTAACCTATAGCTTGCAACAGAGTTACGCAAATCACGGCACCGGTGTTGGTGGTCATGCTCATGCAGAATATAAAGGATCTTATAGTCAGATTAGTGCCGGTTATAGTTATGACCGACATTCTCGCCAACTGAATTACGGACTTCAAGGCGGAATTGTTGCCCACCCATATGGCATCACTCTTTCACAACATTTAGGTGATACTTTAGCATTAGTCAGGACTGATGGTGCTAAAGGAATAAAGATCCATAATAATGTGGGTATTACGACCGATTGGAACGGCCTCGCGATTATTCCTTATGTTAGCAGCTACCGAAAAAACCGCATTGCACTCGATACCCATTCATTAGCTGATAATGTCGATATTGATGTTAATGCCCAAACGGTTATTCCTACTCAAGGTGCTTTAGTTCTGGCTAATTTCCAAACCAGAATAGGTCATAGGGTTCTGATAAACCTATATTATCAAAGTAATCCTATTCCTTTTGGAGCGATTGTTACGTTAGAAAAACGCCATGAAATTGATGAAACAAACAGTGCAATTGTCAGTCATGAAGGACAGGTTTACCTCACTGGTTTACCCGATAGTGGACGATTATTGGTTAAGTGGGGTTATCAGGATATTCAGGAATGTAGTGTCAATTACAAGTTACCAGAAAAAAAACCTCTATCTGGCATCTATATAATAGAAGCTCACTGTGAATAACGACTTTCAGGAAAATATGATGCTTAATATTTACAATATAATTAAACATTTACTAATGATCACTCATTTATTTATCGGTTTAACAATGAGTTCTTATATTTCTGCCGCTAGCTGCCAGTTTGACAAAGAATTTAAACCGGAAATTACTAATCTGTCTTTTGGTACCTTATATGTACCAAGAGATCACGCTATTGGTACAACCATTTATGAATATCGTGCTGATGAATTAACCAATAAGGGCAATATCTTCTATTGCGATACAAGTGTTAAAACATCATGGGGATATACATCCTATAAAAGCGCCGACTACAATAAGGACGCTATTTACGAATCCGGTGTTCCTGGTGTTGGTATAAGAATAAATACTTGGGGTCCCGGTTATGGTTTGGACTGGTTACCCCGTATTGTTCACGACCCTATAAGCTGTGACAATTCAGCCCATTGGTATTGTGGTAATACATGGGGATATCTGACAATTCAACTGATAAAAATAGCACCAACAACCGGCTCTGGCTTTGTTAAAAACGGTCAGTTAATTCAGGCACGAATAAATGATAACATCGTTCATACCTACCGCTTGGGAAATACCCGGATTATGACTAAAAGCTGTTCGCTAAAAGATACCAATATTATTGTTCCTATGGGCGATATCAAAAAAAGCGATTTTTCTGGTGTTAACAGTACCGCAGGAGGAAAGGATTTTGAGGTTATTTTAGATTGCGATGATGATGTTAATATTCAATTAATGCTTGATGGAAAGCAAGCAAAGAATAACTTATATCATGTCTGGGCACTCGATCAGGATAATAACCAGACAACAGCTTCCGGTGTTGGTCTACAAATACTTCACAACAATCAACCCGTAATTATTCATTCACAAATCAATATCGGTAACAGCTATTCAGGTGGGAAATTATCTATTCCCTTACATGCTCGCTATTTCCAGATCGATCGCAATATAACTCCCGGACAAGCAAATGTGACCGCAACAATCACATTAACCTATCAATAATAAATTAATCTGCATCAGCTATAGGAGATTTAATTTCTTAGCTGGCGCACTGTTTGTGATTAATTTTTTATCAAGATTAAGGGCAACAAACCTTAGCGTTTCATTAAGAAATTTGGTGAATACCATTATACTTTTTCGAGGTTTTCATTCGACTATAATTCAGGTTTATCTTACAACAATATTAGTTCTTAATTTATTGTTTTAAATAGCCATATTTACAAAAATATTATATTTTTTACATAATTATACTTTAAAAAATTTTATTACATTTAAATTAATCCCCTTGGTTCATATAAATTTTTAATGAGGATAAATATGACTTGGCAATATTCACAAGGCACTGGCGTATTGACACATAATGGCTCTTTTATCGCAAAAGGCTATAGCGGTCATGGCGCTGGGATAAATAATTCATCTATGCAGGACGTATACTTAACAGGCCCCATTCCACAAGGCCATTATAGAATTAATGGGTACAATAACCATAAAGGTCCATATACTGTAAAACTTGTTCCCATTTTAGGAACAAACACTTATGGGAGAGACGTTTTTAGAATCCACGGAGATAGGAACGATGGTTCATACCATCAGGCTTCTGAGGGTTGTATCGTTATAAATGGTGCAGCATTGAGAAAAAGTATTGCTTCATCTAGCGATGATATATTGGTTGTAGTACCATGAAAAAATCACTTCCAATAATAGTTTTAACCCTTTTGACTTTTAATTCTTTTGCAGCTGAGTTAAAGAAACATAATCCATACCCTAATCTGACACCAGAGCAAGTTGCTGAAAAAGTAAATTCAATGGGAGCAAGGAAGATTGAAAAAGAAGTCGATTCGTCATCACCCTATCTTTATAAGGCATTAACCACAGGGCAAACATTAAAATCAGCAGAGTTAAAATGGTATAAAATAAATGAACATGGGCAAGAAAAAGAATACTTCAATACTTTCATGGAGAATGTAAAAGTGGTTAATATTGTTCCTGTTATGCTCGATATAAAGGACGCATCAAAAGAGAAATTCAATCATATGGAAATCGTTGAACTTCGCTATGAAAAAATCACTTGGAAGCATAATGATGGAAATATAATTCATGCCGATAGCTGGAATGAGACAATCTGAATAAGATCATAGAATATGGTCTTTCTATATTATTCCATTAATGACGACAATTTAATGATTATGCATTATCACTGATATGATAATACCCATTTCCTTGCATTGCCCTCTAACTATGGAATATTTAAGTAAATATAATAGACGATGAAGTGCTCCCTAATTTTTAAGCGTTCAACTTTCTGGGTTCACTTCAGTCTTAATCAGACAGATATAGAAAACCCGTGAGAGATAAGTTTATGAATGAAGATCTTTACTAATGATGTTAACTATATGGTGGCAAGATTCGGGAGATAAAGGTCTTGGGTCCCACTTAGATAACTCACTAACAGGCAAGTCTAAAGCACTCCAAGGAATAATACCATTAATCCCTATACCATATGGAGTTAATACATCTATGAACTGTTTTTTAATAACGTCGTAAATACGGACATCACCCAACTTAATAATACCAGAAGCCCACAAAGAACCACCCGCTAAACTCTGAATATTGTCGCAAATAATATGTCCATGTTTTAATAACAAGGTGTTATAAATCGAACGAGCCAAACCAGATCTCCGAAAATCTTCTGATATTTCAATGGCTCTTATTTGCTTGCCAGTTTTGGTTATTCCTTTATTGACAAAGTTAAAGTCATTATATGCAATTCTGCCAATCAGAGTGTCCTCTGATCCCTCATGCATATCAAGAGAAAGCAATTCATTAATAATCCGCTCAGAGCTATACCCGCATTCTTTTAAGTGTTCGGCATATTCAGAATAGAAATTAGAGGTCGAACACCCCACATAAACTATTTCTGAATAGTAATGATATTCACTCCCGATAAGGGCGTACTCTGTAATTTTCAACAAATCATCTTCCAGTGATAAATGATGAAATTCGTCAATAATATTCTCTGAAACACAACTTGGCTTTCTGCTCAAATCCTTTGAATATGAACTAATAAGATTGGGAGCCATCGCTATCCCTGTAAGATTTAATGGACAGTCGTTAGTTTGAAATTATCAATAAAATTCTTAACAACGGATTCAATATGTTTCATGATAACATCAATATTGCCATTGTATTCTGGATATTGATTCTCAGGAGAAACAAGATATTTCACTCTTTCCCTTCTGACAACTAATTCGGCGAATGGGACCACATAGAAATTATCACTCTTATTATCATCTTTAAGAGTTACTATGAATAACTGCTTATTAACATCTTGTCGTTCACTGAGACGGAGAACAAAAAAGAATTTATTTGTATTAAAATCTTTAAAAGAGTCAATAACTTCTGTTGAGTGGCTAATAGTCTGTATAGATCTGGTGTGTTCAGTTCTCATTATAGCCTCCTAACATTACATTATGAAATTCAAGCGAATAGATGATTAGCAGTTATCAAATTGATGTCACTTAACATGATATAAATTTATATCACATAATATGATAATAGTTCGATCGCTCCCCTAGTTCAACAAATTTAACAACCAGCATGGTGTTCTACTGTTCTGTAAAGCCACCTCTAAAAGAGGTGGCCTCGCTCTGTTTATAAAAAACGACCTCGCCGAAACCATGAACAGTTTCCGGCCTTTCTTCTCATCAGGAAGCAATTTGCTCCATTGCTTGCAAAATTCTCTTATCAGAAACTGGATATAGTGTACCCAGTTGCTGGGCAAACAAACTAACCCGTAATTCTTCTATCATCCAACGAATTTCTTGTACCTCAGGTAGCTGTTTCTGTTGCAACGATAATTTCGCTAGCCATTGCTGCCATTGTTGCTGAACATTCTCAATACGTCCCATTTGTGTCCGGTCCCGATGTGGGTCAACGGCCAATTTTTCCAAACGACGCTCAATACCATGCAAATAACGCAAAACATCGGGCAAACGTTTCCAGCCATTAGCGGTAACAAATCCTCTGAAAACCAAACCAGAAATCTGTGCTTTGATATCAGACAACGCTAACGCCAGTGAGATATCGACCCGGCCTTTAAGACGTTTGTTAATAGCAAAAACGGTAGTGAGTATCTGTTCTACCTGCTTAGCAATTTCCACAACCGTATCATTTAGCTCAGCCCGAACCTTATCCTGTAACTGAATAAAAGCCTGCTCATTCCAAACCAGACCTCCATGCCCTGCTATCAATTTATCAACACCACAGGCAATACAATCGTCGATTAAATCCAGCACTTTGCCATAAGGATTAAAATAGAGACCCAATTTGGATTTGTTAGGTAATTTCTCATGTAAGTATTTTATTGGTGAAGGAATATTTAGCAATAGCAGGCGACGAGTGCCTTCCCACATAGCAATCTGTTGTTCAAGTTCAGTTTCAAACAACTTAATACCAATACTCTCTTTTTCATCCACCAATGCTGGAAATGCTTTGACGGAATAACCCCCACGCTTTTGCTCATACCGTTCCGATAATTCACCGAAGCTCCAAATATGCAACCCACTCTGTTCAATACCATCATCAGCAACGGCTGAAAGTGTCTCCTGAACTTTGTCTTTCAATCGTAATTTCAACGCAGATAAATCTTTGCCTTCAGCAATAGTTCGGTTCTTCTCACCTACAATTCGGAACGTCATTTTAAGGTGATCGGGGACTTGTCCTAACTGCCAATCATCACGTGACACTGTCACACCCGTCATGCGCCGTAATTCTTTCTCAAGACTATCCAGTAAGGTAGATTGTGGCTGAGATACTCGTTCCATAAATGCCTGAGCATAGTTTGGCGCAGGTACAAAATTACGACGAACCGGTTTCGGCAATGATTTAATCAAAGCAACGACGAGATCGTAACGAATACCTGGGATTTGCCAATCAAATCCGTCATCTTTAATCTGATTCAGCACTGGCAGCGGAATATGAACTGTCACGCCATCGGCTTCCGTACCCGGTTCAAACTGGTAGCTTAACCGTAATTTCAGTGCATCCTGATACCAGTAATTAGGATAATCCAATGCGCTGATTTTATCTGCATCACCTTTGATCAACATATTTTTTTCAAAGCTGAGCAGCTCTGGCTGTTCTTTCCCTGTCTTCTGCCACCAGCGATCAAAATGGCGGGCAGAAACTACATTCTGAGGTATACGTTGATCATAGAAGCTGAACAAGGTTTCATCATCCACCAGAATGTCGCGACGGCGGGATTTATGTTCCAACGCTTCAATCTCTTCACGTAATTTCAGATTCGAGCGGAAAAATGCGTGCCGAGTTTGCCAATCACCTTCCACCAGCGCATGGCGAATAAACAATTCACGGCAGAGCATTGGGTCAATTTTACTGTAATTAACCTGACGGCTAGCCACAATTGGCAGGCCATATAAAGTGACTTTTTCCTTAGCCATTACCGCGCCCTGAGATTTTTGCCAGTGCGGTTCGCTGTAATGATATTTCACCAAATGTACCGCTAACGGTTCAACCCACTCAGGCTCCACTCTGGCAGCAATACGCCCCCACAAGCGGCTAGTTTCAACCAGTTCCGCCACCATTGCCCATTTAGGCGGTTTTTTAAATAAACCGGAGCCAGGGAAAATAGAAAAACGAGCATTACATGCGCCGGTATATTCCTGTTTATCTGTATCTTTCTGGCCGATATGCGATAACAACCCGGAGAGTAACGAAACATGAATACTGCGGTAATCTGCATCCTGGCTATTTACTGGTAAACCAATTTCTTTCACTACTTGCCGTAACTGGGTATATATATCCTGCCATTCTCTGACTCTCAGATAGTTAAGATAATCCTGACGGCACAATTTACGAAATTGCGCAGAAGATAGCTCCTTTTGCTGCTCTTTCAGAAAATCCCATAATTTCAGGAATGCGATAAAATCGGAGTCTTTATCAGCAAATCGACGATGTTTCTCATCGGAAGCCTGCTGTTTCTCCAGTGGCCTTTCTCTTGGATCTTGAATAGACAACGCAGCTGTAATGACCATCACTTCACGCACACAACCATGATTGCGCGCTTCCAGTACCATACGCGCCAATCGAGGATCAACGGGAAGCTGAGCCAATTGGCGCCCTATTACAGTAAGACGGTAATTACCCTGAACAGTTGCTTTCTGATCAATAGCACCAAGCTCTTCCAGCAGCCGGATACCATCCTGAATGTTACGTTTATCAGGAGGTTGCACAAACGGAAACGCGCTGACATCCCCAAGACCAATTGAAGTCATTTGTAGAATGACCGATGCCAGATTAGTACGCAGGATTTCTGGATCAGTAAATTCTGTCCGTGAAAGGAAATCATCTTCTGAATACAAGCGGATACAAATCCCATCAGATACACGCCCGCAGCGCCCTTTCCGTTGATTCGCCGATGCCTGAGAGATTGGCTCTATCGGCAATCTCTGGACTTTCGTCCGATAACTGTAACGACTGATACGCGCATAACCAGTATCAATCACATACTTAATTCCCGGTACCGTCAAAGACGTCTCTGCCACGTTAGTTGCCAATACAATTCTCCGGCCAGCATGTGACTGAAAAATCCGGTTCTGATCACTGTTAGAAAGACGCGCAAACAACGGCAATACTTCGGTATGACGCAAATTCAGTTTATTCAAAGCATCAGCGGTATCGCGAATTTCCCGTTCACCACTCATAAAGATCAGGATATCCCCAGCCCCTTCATGACTCAACTCATCAACAGCATCAATAATTGCTTCAAGCTGATCCCGTTCTCCATCATTATCATCCCCCATAACAGGCCGATAACGCACTTCTACCGGATAGGTTCGACCAGAAACTTCAATAATCGGTGCATGATTAAAATGGCGAGAAAAACGTTCAGGATCGATAGTCGCTGAAGTGATGATGACTTTCAAATCAGGACGTTTTGGCAGTAACTGACGTAAATAGCCCAGAATAAAATCAATATTCAGGCTACGTTCATGCGCTTCATCAATAATCAGAGTGTCATACTGTTTAAGCCATTTGTCATTTTGCAGTTCCGCCAGCAAAATACCATCCGTCATCAGCTTAACCAATGTATTATCGCCTACATGGTCACTGAAACGAACTTTATAACCCACAGCCGAACCTACTGAGGTTTCTAATTCTTCCGCCAGACGGTTAGCAACAGCACGAGCCGCCAACCGTCGAGGTTGAGTATGGCCAATCAATCCTTTTATTCCCCTACCCAGTTCAAGACAGATTTTCGGGATCTGCGTTGTTTTACCTGAACCGGTTTCCCCAGCGATAATCACAACCTGATGGTCACGAATAGCCTTATAAATATCATCTTTCTTCTGGCTGACAGGCAGGTTTTCTGGATATTTGATTGTTGGACAGACAGCCTGACGATTAATGATTTTCTGAAATTCTTTCACCTTACATTGGTCCTTTGATTTCTTATTTTGCTGATTAGCCAGTGTTTATTGATAGCTCAGTTTTTATTGGCAACATAGCTCTTATTGGCAATATAGTAGCACATCCTAATTTATTGGAGATAATTTCAGCGAGTACTCCCGCGAATGGGTATTGGTACGGGTAAAGTTATTCAATAAATTTGAATTCTAATCTCTAAATATTGATCTGTTACCAGAAAGTAATAACTCATAGAATGACGGTGTCGTGATTAACAAGTGAACTATCAAAAGTTAATTTAAGGAATAAAAATGAGTAAAGTTCTGGTTCTGAAATCCAGCATTATGGCGCAACATTCACACACTAACCAAATGGCAGATTTCTTTATTGAAAAATGGCAAGCTAACCACGCTGATGACCATATCACAGTACGCGATTTGGCAGCACAACCTGTCCCTATTCTGGATAACGAACTGGTTCATGCATTACGTCCAACGGGTAATGAAATGACTGCTCGTCAGAAAGAAACTCTGGCGTTATCTGACGAATTCATTGCTGAATTGCAGGATCATGACGTCATTGTTATGACCGCGCCTATGTACAACTTTAACATTCCAACCCAACTGAAAAGCTATTTTGACCTGATAGCCCGAGCGGGTGTGACTTTCCGTTATACCGAGAATGGCCCTGAAGGTTTGATAAAAGGCAAACGTGTAATTGTTCTAACCAGTCGCGGGGGTATTCATAAAGACGGCCCTAGTGATCTGTTAGTACCTTATCTAAGTCTATTTCTGGGTTTCCTTGGTCTCACTGATATAGAATTTGTGTTTGTTGAAGGTGTCGGATTAAGTCCTGATACCGCAAATCAAGCGCAACAGGCTGCCCGTGAAACTCTGGAAAAAATAGCGACCAGGTAGTCATTTTTATTCATCATTCACACGTGACTTTATTATTTTGCGCGCTACCTAGCGCGCTTTTATTTCTTTAGCCATTGACCATTAATACCCTGTACATACTCTCCAGGCTCTGCTCTATTTACCCGTTTTTCACCTGCCAGTTTAACGACTTGCTCCGCAGAAATGTTATTACTGGCAGCAACCTCAGCGTATTTTCTCTCACGAGCCTGATTTATTTTTATCACCAAAGCCTGTGCCTGAACATCTGTTTTCACTATAGCCAAATAACCATTGAAAGTTTCACCTACCAGCCCCTTCTGCTTTGCCTCATTCAGAAGCAAAAGAACTGAACAATACGCCAGTCAACAACAATATGCCCGCCCATCTCTTTTTCATATGCCAAGCTCTTGGAATAAACCCACATTATTCTTAAGCATCTCTTCAACCTGTCTGTCTATCTTTACATGAATTTCATGCTCAATTTTGACATTCATATTAATTGGCTTCTCAGGTGTTACCACTTCAAGGCGTACACAACCTGACATTATTCCATATTTTAGCAGACACACCTCAAACTAAGACATTGATTAATAAGAAAATTATGTTGAACATATAGGGAGAAACGAGCAATACATCTATAGAGTTAATTAATTTATCGGTTTATTTAACCCTTTACGTCAGCAATAATTTAAGCCCTAAACAATTTATTAGCTACTTAAATTATAGCGGAGATAATTCCATGAAATTAGTCGTTTACAGTACCAAACAGTATGACCATAAACATCTGGAGCTGGTTAATCAAAAACTCGGGTTTGATTATGATTTCGAGTTTTTCGATTTTCCTCTCAGTGCACAAACCGCTAAAAACGCTATTGGTGCAGATGCTGTTTGTATTTTCGTTAACGATAATGCTGACCGTGAAGTACTCAAAGAATTGGCTGAAATGAATGTAAAAATCCTCGCATTGCGTTGTGCAGGTTTTAATAATGTTGACCTAGATGCAGCTGAAGAGCTGGGTATTCAGGTTGTACGGGTGCCAGCCTATTCCCCCGAAGCAGTTGCCGAACATGCCATTGGGTTAATCCTGTGCTTAAACCGCCGTATTCACCGAGCTTATCAACGCACCCGTGACGCCAATTTTTCTCTCGAAGGCTTAATTGGTTTCAATATGCATAACCGCACAGCGGGAATTATCGGAACCGGTAAAATTGGTGTCGCAACTCTACGTATTCTAAAAGGGTTTGGTATGCACCTGTTGGCTTATGATCCATACCCCAATCAAGCTGTTTTGGATCTCGGTGCTGAATATGTCGATCTGGATACGCTATATGCACAATCCGATGTGATATCTCTTCATTGCCCGTTGACATCAGAAAACTATCATCTGCTGAATGAACTTGCCTTCAGTAAAATGAAAAACGGCGTAATGATCGTCAACACCAGCCGCGGAGCCCTAATTGATTCCGTTGCTGCTATCAACGCATTAAAACAACAAAAAATTGGCTCTCTAGGTATGGACGTTTATGAAAATGAACGCGACCTCTTCTTTGAAGACAAATCTAATGACGTGATTCAGGATGATATTTTTCGTCGCTTGTCTTCATGTCATAACGTGCTGTTTACCGGTCATCAGGCATTTTTAACAGAAGAAGCACTGACCAGTATCAGTGAAACTACGCTGAGAAATATCCAGCAATTAATCAACGGGGAAAATTGCCCGAATATTGTTAGTAAGTACCCTTAAAATAATATATTAGGAGATAAATATGAAAAAAATACTACCTTTGGCAACAGCAACTTTATTGCTCGCCACATTTCAAGCCTCAGCGGTAGAAAACGTGTCGGTCGGTGATTTACAGCATCACAGATTTGTCCTGGTAAGTGTTAATGGCGAAAGTGCGAAAAATCAAGATGGTCGCGTACCAACCATTGAATTCGGTGAAAAAATGCATGTTTCTGGTTCTATGTGTAATCTCTTTATGGGCCAAGGCAAACTGAAAAATAGTATATTGACCGTTAAAGATTTGGCCAGCACTCAGATGCTTTGCGCTGATGATAAATTGAACAAATGGGATTACCTGATTGGTAAGGTATTGGCTGATGGCGTTAAAGTCACACTAAAAAATCAAAAACTGACACTATCCCACGATAATAATACGCTGGTTTATAAATTAAAGGATTATGTTCAGTAATTAGAAAAATAAGTTATATGGCTAGCATTAAACGTTTTTAGGATTAGGATTTTCGGGATTAATCTGGATAACACTTTCTTTATTAAAACGTTTTTTGTTTCAGGTGCCGGAAAACATTCTCCGGCACCGCCAGAAATGAGTATCTAAATTAATATATTCATTTTTGAATATATTAAACCAAGATCGACAAAAATAGATATAGATAATACAGCTTATTTTTAACTTATTTCTACCAATTTACATAAATAATTCTATACTTTTTTAATTTAATAAATAGTTTACTAACTAAATACAAGGAAATAATCCATGTCCGATATTACACTTACTGATATCCAATTTATCGACCTAATGAACGAAATGCGTCAACACGCAAAACGTATATTAGATAATCCTAACATTAAACCATTTGCACCATCGACACCTGAACTCCAGGAATATGCAAATATACTTGAGGAACAATATGAAAATATAAATATTACCGAAAATAAGGAAATAGATGGTATTGTTAATGAATTGAAAGATTCAGTGAAATCTGGTGCTAATTCAATAACAAAAGTTTCTAAGACAAGTGTAACTGACAGCACCCAGAAATATCAAAACGCGATTATCTCTGATCCAGATAATGCAGACCAAGACTGGATCGATAATATGAATAAATCTCGCCAAAGAACCAAAGACGAGAATAACAGACAAATTGATTCAAGTTACGATAAAGCGATTAAATTTGGCTTACAATACCCGGAAGCCAGAGCGGCAATACAAAGCTTTATGGAAAAAACTAGCACATTTTTTTCCAACCTGTTTGGTAGAATTTCCAGCTTTATTCTTGAGGCGGCCCGGCAACTCACTGAATGGCTAAGTAAAGCATGGGAATCAATTAAATCTTTCTTCGAGAGAATTAGTTCTTGGGTTTCCAGTGCTTTCTAATTAATCTTTCTAATTAATTGATAATGGTTCGAGTTAGTTCGAACCATTATATTAACCTCAGATATAACATAGTACAATTAATTACTTATCAGGTAATTTGATCTTGGAAATAATCGCTAATCTATCCATATAATACTCTGCATCACCCCATAGCCAACTCTGCTCTTTACCAACATCATCCTCAGTTAAGATATTTCTCAATTCACAAGTCATAACATCATAACCGTAAACATAGAGCCCAAACTGTAATGCTTCATACATTCGAGCTTGCCAAAAAGAGATATCATCTATTATTTGGTTGACGTTTGAAGCAACTACATCATATGTTTTAATTAGATAGTGGAAAAAGATTTTAGCTGCTAAATCACTTAACGCCGCTTTATGTTTTGGTTTTTTCGTTCGCCACACAAGCGTTTGCGACGCAGGACTGCAATTAAGCACCAAATCATTCATCACAATGACTTTGTTGTAATAAACAACTTCTTTTGCATCGTCACTCAGCAACGCTAATTCAAAGTGAGGCTCATCTATATCCAAATCTAACCTGCTATCAACCCTGACCAATCGGTAGCCCGGTGGAAGAATGAGCTCATTCACATCCTGCACAATATCAGTACCAGAGGAATCAAAAATACTATAAAGAGCACAGTTGAGCTCTGGCTCATTTAACCAACTGAAATCATTGGTAATTTTTTCTATGTTTTCCGAATATCTTGGCATATTTTATGCTTCCTCTAATAAACCACAGGTTTAATTACCTAACGGTAATAGTATAGATGCAATTATATACAATCAACCTTTAGTTAATTTCGATAGATACACCCCTTGGATAACTAGCTCTGGAGCAAGATCCCAAACAGCTCCACGGGGAAACATAGAAACATAATTTATTAAATTACAGTCAATTAAATCATTATTCTGGCTTATTAATGATATGGTCTTCCCATTCCACAACATCAATTTCCCGTACTGCAATATGCCTGACAGAAATCCTTTCGCTATGCATTGCTGATTTAGAACCTCTAATCAGTGGATGCCAAGGTAACAAAGACTTTCCTTCTTCAAGCAAACGATATGCACAAGTCATTGGCAACCATTCAAAAGTTGGCAAATTGTAACGAGTCAGTTTGATACAGTCCGGCTCATATCTAAAACGGTCTTCATAATTTTTACACTGACAGGTTTTTATATTGAGCTGATTACAGGCAACGTTAGTGAAATAAATCTCATCGGTATCATCATCCATCAACTTATGCAGACAACACTGTCCACATCCATCACATAATGATTCCCATTCTTCATCCGTCATCTGATCCAGAGTTTTTACCTGCCAGAAAGGCTGAGACATAACTTCTACTATTCCTTATATTATTCAAATCACTCTTGTGGTGAGTGAATTATCATTCAGAGTAACCTTCAACGTATCACCGGATTCCAGTGATCCAACACCTTCCGGTGTACCAGTGAGAATCACATCTCCTGGCCGCAAAGTGAAAAAGTGCGACATATAGCTGATCAGAGGAATGATAGGGGTCAACATATCGTTGGTATTACCATTCTGCCGCAGTTCATCATTAACTGTCAGTGAAAGCTGAGCATTTTGTGGATCACCAAAACTACCCATCCGAATAAAGCCAGATATCGGGCAAGAACCATCAAACGCTTTACTTTTTTCCCACGGCTGACCTATTTTCTTAAATTTAGACTGCAAATCACGCAAGGTAAGATCCAATGCGACAGCAAAACCAGCAATCGCTATACCAACACGCTCCTCATTTGCTTGTTTCAACTGTGTACCAATCAGCACAGCCAGTTCAACTTCATGATGAACAACACCAAAATCTTTTGGAATTGCAATTGGCTGATGTATATCACACAGCGCAGTTTCCGGTTTAATAAAAATGACCGGCTCTTCCGGCGGTTGAAAACCCATCTCTTTAATATGTTTGGCGTAATTACTGCCAACGCAAACAACTTTATTGACTGGAAGATCCAGTAATGCGCCCTGCCAGTCTCTGTGCTGATACATACCCATTTCTCACTCTGTCTGGTTTGTCAGGTACCTCTGATTATAGCATTTGTTACACTACATCATCAGGAATAACGAGTCTGCGGCATTCAGAGGAAATTTATCCTCTATACCCAATAGATTTCAAGATGGATCGCGACGGCAAGGGAGCGAATCCCCGGGAGCATAGATAACTATGTGACCGGGGTGAGTGAGTGCAGCCAACAAAGAAGCAACTTGAAAGATAACAGGTATATATTGATTGCTCGATGGCCCAACCGGTACAACTCTACGTTATTTTCCCTTGAAACACCGTACCCGTTAATATTGAAGTGGTTAATAAAACCACAATGACGGTCAATTTCACCCATCAAATCCTCAGATTTTCCTTATTTTTCCATCTGGTTCAAATGTTGATTCATTAAGTTTTCGACCGGAGGTGGGATTTGCAGGTAAAAACCCTGTTCAATTAACGATATTTTTACTTTTTCTATATCAGCACCTGCCAGTTTTTTCCTGTCTGCTAGGGAAATCATCATTGCATATTGAGGCCGACCAAAGCTTTTCAGTAACTCCTCAGGAACACGAGAGAAATTATCTCTTTTTTCAACATAAAGATATGTTTGCTCCCGCTTCGGGCTTCTGTAAATCACACAAATCATTATAATAAACTCTTTTAAATTAAGGCTGCGACTTGCTTGAATAATTCAGTAATTATAACATGCTTATTGTATTTCAAAATATCGCATCCCAGATGTTGTTTCTGGGGATCTCAAATTTGCTGAATCTGAGTCAGGATAGATGTCACAGTCGCCAATTGAGCTAAAAGGCAGTAATTTTACACTTTCAGTCGTTCATCTATACAATGATCAACCTGAAATTATTCTACAGGCCCTACAGGGAAAGGTGGAACAAGCACCGGATTTCCTGAAAAATGCGCCTGTTGTCATTAATATCTCCGCTCTGCCGGCAGAAGCTGATCTAAAAGCTCTACATCATGCTATTGATTCAGCAGGATTCCGTATTGTCGGAATTAGCGGTTGCCGTGATGAAAAGCAACGCCAGGCGGCAATAAAAGCATCCTTACCGCTGTTGAATGAAGGCAAAAAACAAAAAGTTCCGGTACAGGAAAATAAACCGGCAGAACCTACGGCTAAAAAAACTCGCATAATTAATTTACCTGTTCGTTCAGGCCAGAGAATTTATGCGCAAGGAAGTGATCTTATTGTCACTAGCAATGTGAGTGCCGGTGCAGAATTGATTGCGGACGGCAATATTCATATCTATGGCATGATGCGAGGCCGAGCATTAGCCGGTGCATCCGGTGATCAGGAATGCCTGGTTTTTTGCACTCATTTAAACGCCGAGTTAGTCTCTATCGCAGGACAATATTGGCTCGGCGATAAAATCCCAACTGAATTAGCAGGAAAAGCCGCAAAACTTAGCCTGATAAATAATGAATTAACTATCGAACCTTTAATCTAGCCCTTTTAATAAGGAATTACTTCATGGCACGCATTATTGTTGTTACATCAGGTAAAGGTGGCGTTGGCAAAACCACTTCAAGCGCGGCCATTGCTACTGGCCTTGCTCAAAGAGGTAAAAAAACCGTTGTTATCGATTTTGATATCGGTCTACGTAACCTCGATCTCATTATGGGATGTGAACGTCGCGTGGTTTATGACTTCGTAAACGTTATTCAAGGTGACGTCTCACTTAATCAAGCATTAATCAAGGATAAACGTACCGAGAATCTTTATATCTTACCTGCATCACAAACCCGCGATAAAGATGCTCTCACTTCTGAAAGGGTCGAGCAAGTTCTGCTCGATCTGGATAAACAAGGTTTTGATTTTATTATCTGTGATTCTCCAGCCGGAATTGAAAGTGGTGCATTAATAGCACTCTATTTTGCTGATGAAGCCATTATCACAACTAACCCTGAAGTCTCTTCAGTGCGTGATTCAGACCGCATTCTGGGCATTTTAGCCTCTAAATCACGACGCGCTGAACGCGGTGAAGATCCAATTAAAGAGCATCTACTCCTAACCCGTTATAATCCAGGGCGTGTAAGCCGTGGTGATATGCTCAGTATGGAAGACGTTCTGGAAATTTTATGCATTCCTTTAATTGGTGTGATTCCTGAAGATCAATCTGTGTTGCGTTCATCCAACCAAGGAGAGCCTGTTATTTTAGATACGGAATCCGATGCAGGAAAAGCGTATGCAGATACTGTTGAACGTTTATTGGGCGAAGAGCGTCCTTTTCGTTTCATTGAAGAAGAGAAAAAAGGCTTCTTAAAACGCCTGTTTGGGGGGTAAAACATGGCCTTACTAGATTTTTTTCTGTCGAGGAAAAAGCCGACAGCCAACATCGCTAAAGAGCGACTGCAAATCATTGTGGCGGAACGACGCCGCGGTGATTCTGAACCAGCCTATCTGCCTGACATGAAACGGGATATTCTGGCTGTAATATGTAAATATATACAAGTAGATCCTGAAATGCTCTCAGTGCAATTTGAGCAGAAAGGTGATGACATCTCCGTACTGGAGTTGAATATAACATTACCTGAAACAGAAGAAGCTCAGAAATAACGTGGGTAAACAAGGTTGTTTTATCATTATAGCCAAGATAGCCAAGTCGATTATGTGACAGCCTGAGATGGGGTAACTCTAAATGAGAACCCCACCCACGTGCTTTAGCCTGATATCGAGCAGGCTAAAGCAACTGCTCTCATCTGATGCGTGTTAATTAGGATAATTCGACAGAATCTCTGCGACGGGTTCTGCCAACCATTCTCCTCGCCACCCACTGAGCAATTCAGGTTTGCCATTTAATCGCTTCAACTTCCAGTGAGCACTGAGTAACTGATTAATCTGACGACGAGACGCCAGTAATTCTGAATTAAATTTATGCCATTCACTTATCTGACTGATCAGTGCCTTAATATCCTTAAACGCTTGGCGATAACCAGGTTGATCAATCAAGTTTGTCACTGGTGGAGGACACTCGCTTTCTGGAATCTTTTCACTTTCAACCACCATTGCCAACAAGCGACGCCCATGACAACGAATCTCCTGCCCACTTAACCCCAATGCATCCAACTCCGCCAAAGAGGTTGGCATATAACGCGCTACCTGCCACAGATTTTCTTCACGAATAACAAAATTCACAGCCAAATTACGCTCTCTGGCCTGATTCAAACGCCATGCCGCCAGCTTTTTCAAACACGCAAGCTGCTGGGGACGTAATTGACAGATATTACCTATCTGTTTATAAGCACATTCCGGGGCTAATATTTCCCTGCGACGTTGACTGATAAGCTCACATTCCCCAATCGCTGCCTCCATATATCCGGCTTGCGTTGTTGCAGTCATCAAAATATCAGCCAAAGGCAGCAGATAATAAACATCCGCTGCCGCATATTCGCACTGCTTTTCACTTAACGGACGAGCAAGCCAGTCAGTACGAGATTCGCTTTTATCCAGTTCGACATGGATATATTCAGCCACTAATGCGGCAAAACCACATGAAAGAGGATGCCCGATAAAAGCGGCAAGGACTTGAGTATCTACCATCGGCTCCGGTAAACATTGAAAAGCATTCAGAAAGACTTCCAAATCTTCACTACCCGCGTGCAAAAACTTCAATATCTGAGGATTGGTAATTAATTCACGAAAAGGTTGCCAGTTGGTGATATTAAGTGGATCTATCAGAGACAGTTGCTCGCCATCATACAGTTGTATCAAACCTAATTGTGGGTAATACGTCCGTGTGCGTACAAATTCAGTATCCAATGCTATTTTTGAGTGTTCTTTCGCTCTTTCGCAGACTTGTTGCAACTGAGCATCTGTGGTGATCAACTGATAATTCAAAACATAGTTCTCTTAGCCATTATGGAGTAAGCACGACAACGCCGGTTTTATCCGGCGTTGTCGTGCTCATAAGTATTATGAAAAGGATCAAGCTACAATCGCATTCCTTACTTTTTCCTCTTCACCTCGTAGTTCCCTCCGAAGAATTTTACCCACATTAGATTTAGGTAATTCATCCCGGAACTCAATGATCTTAGGTACTTTATACCCAGTCAAATAACGACGACAATGCGTTTTAAGCTCATCCTCGGTCAATCCAGGCTCTCTGCGAACCACAAACACTTTGACGGTTTCACCTGAGCTTTCACTTGGTACGCCTATTGCTGCTGACTCTAGCACTTTCGGGTGAGCTGATACAACATCTTCAACTTCATTAGGATATACATTAAAACCAGAAACCAAAATCATATCTTTTTTACGATCTACGATATGAATAAAACCTTGCTCATTAATATTCGCAATATCACCCGTCGCGACCCAACCATCTTTCAATACCTCTTCTGTCGCATCAGGACGATTCCAATAACCCACCATAACTTGTGGGCCACGGACCCACAGCTCCCCCTGTTGGCCTATTGGAACCTCATTACCATCATCATCGGTAAGTTTGATTTCTGTTGAAGACACTGGAAAACCTATACTACCCGTGTAATTTTTCACGTTGTAAGGATTACAGGAAACTAGTGGTGAACACTCTGTCAAACCATAGCCCTCAAGAAGAGTCCTTCCAGTCACTTCAGCCCACTTCTCAGCCACTGTTTTCTGAACTGGCATACCACCACCAACAACAAGACGCAATTCGGAAAAATCAAGCTTCTTAAATTCTTCGTTATTCAACCAGGCGTTAAATAACGTATTCACTCCAGTCACTGCAGTAAATGGATAACGACCCAATTCTTTAGCTGTCCCTGAAATATCACGCGGGTTAGTAATCAGAAGATTACATCCACCCACGTAAATAAGTAGCAAACAGTTCACCATTAACGCGAATATATGATAAAGCGGCAACGCAGTAACTATTAGCTCCTGACCTACACGCAGTAATGGTGAATAAACTGCTTTTGCCTGTTCAAGATTCGCTAGCATGTTACGGTGACTCAGCATTGCCCCTTTAGCAACGCCAGTAGTGCCGCCAGTGTATTGCAAGAAAGCCAAATCATCACCGTTAATATCCGGCTTCACATATTGCATGCGATAACCTTTGTGTATCGCACAACGAAATGAGATAGCATCAGGCAGGTGATACTTCGGTACCAGTCGTTTGATATATTTCACAGCAAAATCAACCAATGTACCTTTAGGACGAGCTAGCTGATCACCCATACGAGTCAAAATAACATGTTTAACTCTGGTATTAAAAACGACCTTTTCCAGTGTATGAGCAAAGTTAGAAACGATCACAATGGCTGAAGCACCACTGTCATTAAGCTGATGTTCAAGCTCACGTGGCGTATACAACGGGTTGACGTTTACAGCAATCAAACCTGCGCGCAAAGCACCAAACAGAGCAACAGGATATTGCAACAAGTTTGGCATCATCAGTGCAATACGATCCCCTTTGCTTAATCCCAAACCATTTTGTAAATAAGCGGCAAACGCCCGGCTACGCTCTTCTAACTTACGGAAGGTCATAACCTCACCCATATTTATATACGCAGGTTGATCTGCATAGTGCGCAACGGCATTTTCAAACATCTCAACCAATGATGCATAACGATCCGGATCAATTTCCATAGGGATATCTGCCGGATAATGCTTTAGCCAGACTTTCTCCAAGGTAGTACTCCTGAAATTTTATAATTGCTATGTTATCACTCGCCTAATAAATAACGCACGCCTTGTTTTAACAAATTATTAACTCAGCGTACCAGTTTAAAAAAGAAACATTGTTCAGGTTGAGATATACATCACTAATTTAATGTTAACTCTTCATACAGAAAACGAAGAGAACTGTGCCGTCTGTAAATTATTTTTAATTATCAGTATATTATTGCCATGGTTAACATTTAACCTTGTAGCTATTGATTATACATTGACCGATACATTTTCACTTAAGATAGCATTTTTAGAATAGTATTTATTGCTTTCATCTATTCCAATACATTATTAAAAAACCAAAACTAATAAAACATGATTATGAACAACATAACGATCAGAATGGCGAGCTATGAAGATGGTGTTACCATCAGCGATATATACCTGTTATCTTTCAAGTTGCCTCTTTGTTGGCTGCACTCACTCACCCCAGTCACAGAGTTATCTATGCTCCTGGGGATTCGCTCCCTTGCCGTCGCGATGCATCTTGAAATCTATTGGGTATAGAACGACAAGCGGCTTCCCTTTTTCCAGATGAACTACTGCCGAAAACACTCTGTAGTCAAACCTTGCCTGTACATGAAATTGAATCAGCAGTTCAAGAACAACGACTTTGGGTAGCAGAAAGTGATCAAAAACGGGTCGGATTCGCGCTAATCCGCTTTTCAAATCAATTAACTCTGTTAGCTGAGATTGATGTACTACCTGAATATAATGGCAAGGGCATTGCCAGTGCCCTTCTTAATTCAATCATCGAAAAATTAAAGCAGCACGACAAAACGGCACTTTATCTCACAACTTTCCGCGATTTTATGCCAAGCCGCAGATTATATGATAAATTTGGTTTTGTAGTACTATACCCTTCATCTTTCAAGCTGCTGCTTTGTTGGCTGCGTTTACTTACCCCAGTCACATAGTTATCTATGCTCCTGGGGATGCGTTCACTTGCCGCCGCACTGCAACTTGAAATCTATTGGGTATAGAATCGGGTGATATTCCTGATGAATTACGGAAAACTTTGGCTAAGGAAGCAACCGCTGGCTTGGGTACAAGGATTGCAATGAAGTTAACGATAATACCCCCAAAAATAGCGACATAAATAACCGCCACATAAATGCGGCGGTTTCAACAAAATTAGATTACGGCACCCATAAACTGCTTATTAACAGTTCCCGGTATTGAAATTAGCTCACCGGGTCAAAATAGTCTCAACAGACGCTGGATCGGGATAATACCAATTCCATCCCCAACCTGAATAATATGGATAACCATAATAATTCCAGGCCCCAGAATTATAAGGCACCAATACCCGCTGAACAGTCTTCCAACGTTGATAGCCCGTTGCATTAATCACAACATAGGCGTGATCCGCATGACCAATTTTACCCTTCTCCAACCCCATTATCGGGCCAACAACAGTGACGTAATTTCCTTTAAAATCATCAGGCTCAAGAAAGTTATTAACATAAGCATAGACACGACCGAAAGAAGGCTCATGCAATTCTGGACTGGCATCTGATGCTAATGGCAATGACGATATCTCCAGACGGGTACGATGATTTTCATTCACCACATCAAGTACCTTACCACCAAACCTCCCTTCCTGACCGATAAACAACTCAGGTGCATTCTTAACAGAAAGCAGATCTTGAACTGGTGATGGTGACGTTCCTTTTACTGAATCAGGAACAGAGATACAACCTGTGAGCATGACAACAGCTAATACGACTAGTGCTTGAATACTCATTCGGCAGTTTATTACTTTTAACATAACCACCTTCTCCTGAAAATTGATCCAATAATACGATCAAAATAACTCTATTTATTTGATGCTTTGTTTTACTACAAGTTTCATCAATCGATGCTTAACGGCCCGGTAATTTTTTCCAAGTAACTTCATTACGTAAGTATACCGGTTCAGCGTGTTCTACGGCCGTTATCTCACCGTTCCGCCACATCTGCACAGCCAGGGGTAACATATCTTCAGCATGAGGTAATGTGATATCACTATCAGTTAGCGTTAAATGACTTGTCACCAATTGAGGATAAGCCTGCCAGCCAGTACCAGCAATCACCCAATCTCCATTCAATGAAGCCATAATCTCCTGTACCCGCTCCGGTTTCAGCACGGCTTCTGTTTCATTGCCCTGCCATTCACCTCTCTGATTACGAACATATTGCCCCCAGTAAATTTCCCCCATCCGGGCATCAATAGCCGTTAATACTTGGGTTGATCCTGTCAGACGAAAAACACCTTGTGCCATTGTATTGAGCGTTGAAACACCAATTACCGGCAATTCAGCTCCCAGAGCCAACCCCTGAGCAATACCAACACCAATACGCACACCAGTAAAACTACCCGGTCCACGACCAAAAGCTAGGGCATCAAGTTGCTGTAAACTGACACCCGCTTCTGCCAGAACAGATTGGACCATAGGTAAAATACGTTGTGTGTGTTCACGTGGAGAAATTTCAAACTGTGCCAAAACGGCACCATTATTCCAAAGAGCAACTGAACAGGCTTCCGTTGCAGTATCAATAGCCAGAATTCGTGTGGACATGCCTTAACCTCGGCAAGTAATATATAATTCGAAATAAGGCGCTATCTTATCATAACTTTGTCTATTTTACCCAGCAGACGGCCATAAGCCGGCTATTTACTACTTTCACAACATGGAACATTCTTAATTACGTTACGCAATGGCCTGAATACCATTCTTCTTAACTATCGTAAGCAACCAAGAGCCGGCCCTCTGTTTTTTTTGTCCCTCGCTCCCAATCCGATATAAGATTTTTACTCACATTTAAATACCGGGCAAAAACAGGTTGTGACAAATGTTCCCGCTCACGAAGAAAACGTATTTCCTCTGGAGATAATGATTCTATGGGGGGCAAACAGGCGGCATCAAACTCACGCATAGTTTGCTTATTGACACCCCCTATTTCACTCAATGCCTCCATCGTTTCGTGAATTGCAGCAAATGCCCCACTACGATACTTTTTAACCCTATTTAATCACCTCTGAAAAATGCCCCTTTTCAATTAACCTATCTTTTTCCTCTTTGATTCAAGAAGATTGCCGAGCCTCAAGGAAAGCAACGGCTTTTGTTAAATCACGAGTTCGTGGCGAAGGGGGTAAACTGCTAAGAAACACTTCGCCATAAGGACGCATCACCAGTCGGTTATCACAAATCACGACCACACCATAATCATCGACATCACGAATAAGCCGCCCGACACCTTGTTTCAGGCTGATAACCGCATCTGGCAGCTGAACTTCATTAAATGCATCACCACCTTTTAGCTGACAATCTTCAATACGCGCTTTTAATAATGGATCATCCGGCGCCGTAAATGGCAACTTATCGATAATGACACAAGAAAGCGCATCACCCCGCACATCTACACCTTCCCAAAAACTGCTGGTTGCCACTAATAACGCATTGCCGGCAGAAATAAACTGCGAAAGTAGCTGACTTTTGCTGGTTTCACCCTGAACTAAAATCGGCAATGTCATGCTGGCACGGAACTCTTCAGCCAAACTGCGCATCATCTGGTGTGAAGTACATAAAAAGAAACAACGGCCTTTATTAGTTTCAATCAGCGGCTTAAGCATCTTCGCCAACCATTTTGCACCACCCGCCTGATTAGGTGACGGCAAATGCCGAGGAACACAAAGTAGTGTCTGACTCTGATAATCAAATGGACTTGGCAATAATAAGGTCTTTGCTTGTTTTAGCCCAAGCCGTTCGGTGAAATGTGAAAGCTGTTCGTTAACAGATAATGTGGCTGACGTAAAAACCCAACAGCTGGATTGCTCATTAATAATTTCACTGAATTTGTCGGAAACTGACAAAGGTGTCAACGCCAGAAGAAAATGGCGACCATAACTTTCAAACCAATAACTGTAACCGGGGATGGTCACCTCTTTCAAACGCTTAAGGCGATTACGATAAACTGTCGCTCTTTCAAATGCAGCATCCAGCATAACTGAACGCCCTAAAGATAATTTCATCACGTCATAACAAAGCTCAAGTGCATCATCAAGCAATACGAGTGCCCGTTGCACATGCGTATTTTGCAATAACTCTCGCAAATTGCCACGATAACCATTCTCGCCCAACGCCAGCCGGAAATCCTGTGTACTCTGACTTAGGCGATCTGCGCTCTTTTGTAACTGAGCTTGATCCCGTACTTCCGTGCGGTACGCCATAATAATATCTCTGGATAGATCCATTAGCTGGCGACTGCTTAATTGCTGACCAAAATATTGACTAGCGATATCGGGAATTTGATGTGCCTCATCAAATATCTTGACTTCCGCTTGTGGGATCAACTCACCGAATCCAGTTTCTTTCACCACCATATCCGCCATAAACAGATGATGGTTGACAACGATCACATCCGCATCCATTGCCCGACGACGAGCTTTCAAAACAAAGCATTCCTGATAACTCGGACAATCACTGCCAAGGCAATTATCATTAGTGCTGGTTACCAACGGCCAAACCTGGCTATCTTCCGCTATCTGATGGCAAGTGCTGATATCCCCCTCTTCCGTTTGCGAAGACCAGCTTTTCAATCGAACCATATCTGACAGAACTTCCGCTTCCAGTTGCCCTCCGCTAAAAGAATTCTGTTCCAGTCGTTCCAGGCAAAGATAATTTGAACGGCCTTTTAACAGTGCCAGTTTACCAGAGAAATTAATTGCCTCAGCAACAGTCGGCAAGTCACGATTATAAAGCTGATCCTGTAATGCTTTGGAACCAGTAGAAATAATCACTTTTTGCCCAGAACGCAATGCAGGCACCAGATAAGCAAATGTCTTACCCGTTCCTGTGCCCGCCTCTACCACCAATTGTTGATGGTTTTTAATTGCACACTTAATAGCAACAGCCATTTCTCGTTGAGCATCACGGGGTTTGAAACCTTTTATTGCTTTAGCAAGCGTACCGTTTTTCGCAAAATCGTCTGACACAGACCGTCTCTTTTAATAGAATGGATGGAGATTATGCCAATACTATTCCCTGATCACCACCCAAAATCCGGCAGATATAGTCGTTAACTTAAAGAGGTATCCATGAAAATTGAACGTATTGATCCACAAGATCGCTGGTCCGAAGCAGTAATCCACAACAAAACCATTTATTACACCAGTGTCCCAGAAAAACTGGATGGTGATATTACGGAGCAGATGGCTGATACACTGGCCGCTATTGATATCATGTTACAGCGCCTTGGTTCTGATAAAAGTAAAATTATCGATGCCACTATTTTTCTGGCTGATACAGAAGACTTTGCCGGTATGAACACCGTCTGGGATGCATGGGTTGTCGCAGGAAGTGCGCCCGTGCGCTGCACAATTGAAGCCAAACTGATGAACCCCAAATATAAAGTCGAAATAAAAATTATCGCGGGAATTTAATATTAATCTCGGGATATTCCTTATTACCCGTAGTTATCCCGTTATCTTTCAAGTTGCCTTTTTGTTGGCTGCACTCTCTCCCTTGCCGTCGCGATCCATCTTGAAATCCATTGGGAATATATTTTACTGTTTCAGATATATTCCCAGCTTTGCAGACAATAGCTGACAAAAATTTGATACCAAAACTTACTATAAATCAATCTCTCAGACCAAAACATCGACTCTAACAATGGCCCTTTTTTAAAATAACTTTAAATTATGCCATGTTTAAGTAACTAATAAGACTTTAATAATAAATTTAAACAAAATAATCACCACTACTGTTTATAATAAAGAGAGTTTATTTCATCTGACAAAGTTAATACACCAAACGGATTTTCTATATTTACACTTCAAATATTGAATTATGCTTATGAGTCATCCATACTTTCTAATAAGCACATAAGTGCCTGGCCATTGTTTAGTGAATATCAACGTGGCCTAACTTTTATCACTTGGTATGGAGCATTCTATGGATGTTTGTTCAAGTTGTAATTGTTCCTTTCATGATTCAATTGTTGCAGAACTAGAAGGCAAGCTCTACAAAAGTTGCCCATCTTGTTCTGTCTCAATTGGTCAACACATTTTCTATCGCTATGAAGACTTTGGCATGAGGGATATGGGTGATGGTCTCCATATCGTTCAATCTTGGTGCCCTGGCTGTCGTTCGAAAGATGGTCATACACCAGATGTATGTTTTACTTGCTAAAAGTCATTTTATCTATATCTGCTGGCTATTATGCAAAATAGTTGTATACCAGCAGATATATATCTTTGCCCTGATTTTTAAAATTAAAGAGGGAGGCGACATACAGTATTTAATTAAAATATCTGAGCAGAGAAAAAATAATTATAAGCTGCATCAGAAGCTAAAAAATTAAAACAATCGCTGTAAATCACACTCCCCCAGATTGGGTTACACTATGGCTTAAGCCATCTTGATCATCACCATCCCCAACAGCAATAAAGCAATTCCCCCCCAACCTTTACAATTCAAACGTTGATTAAACATAATCCAACCAGCTGCAACTGTTACGATAATACCGAAAGCCCCCCACAAAGCATAAGCAATAGAAAGCTCAATTCCCTTCACTGCCTGAGCAAGCGCACTGAAAGCCCCAAGGACAGCAATAAGTGAGAGAATGCCCATCCAAGGACGTCTGAAACCATCAGAAAATTTTAGTAAAATATTCGCTAAAATTTCTAACACTACAGCAAGAAACAGAAACGCAGCATGCCACCATTCAAATTGTTGCAACATGTTATGCCTCCTTTATTTTACTGTTTTTGGTGGTTGCGGCACTGACAGCCTTACTTGCCATCTGTTTCATTGCCTCAGCTGATTTTTTGACCGTGGCTTTTTTAGTGCCAGATTTAATCAGCATAATTCCTGTCACCAGCAGAGCCAAACCGCCCACTTTCATCAATGACAGTGATTCATCAAACCACATCACACTAAAAACAGTAATAAATAGAATGCCAACACCTTCCCACAAAGCATACGCAACGCCCAATGCAACTTTTTTCACTGCCATTGCCAGCAAGATATAGGATGTGGCGATCATGATGTACATAACTGCCATGCCAGCTACACCACCGGAAACACTGGCATGTTTCATCGATAAGGTACCGATAACTTCGGTAACAATTGCCATTGCAAGGAATAACCAATAAATCATTTTCTTTCTCCTGAACACGCAAATATGCACGTCAAGACACAAGTCACAAATAATCTAATCCCACCTACGCATGAGATGAAAAATAAATAACCTGATGTTTTGACGAAACAGAAACACCGGTTGAAAACCGGTTAACAGGAGTCAGACGCTACAATGCACCGCACCAGTAATGTTCACTGGATAAAATGGCAGAAAGGAAAAGTACGTGGGTGGAACTTTGAAACTTGACGCTTTTGCCGCTGTTCATGGTATTTTATTCTTTCATCGCACCGACAATCTGTGCGATATACTAAGAATCCTCATAGTTATAGTGTCGGTTACTTTGATACTTCTACCATATGGAATAATAGAAAGCAATTATTCAATTTTATTCTTTTCTCGTCTAACATCACAAAATGAATAAAAAAACAGCGCAGATATCAGTATAAACCGATAAGACCAAGCCGCTTATAACGCGGCTTGAGCCTCAATGAAGGTATACCCTTCATCTTTCAAGTTGCTGCTTTGTTGGCTGCGTTCACTTGCCGCCGCGCTGCATCTTGAAATCTATTGGGGTTATGCGTTCCTCATTTATTGCCGGTTACTCAAACTCATTCCACGAACGGCCATCACGAGTGATCATAGCAACAGAAGCAACTGGCCCCCATGTTCCCGCCTGATAAGGCTTAGGAGCGTCATTATCTGCCACCCATGCCTCCATAATGGAATCAACCCACTTCCAGGCTTCCTCCACTTCATCACGACGAACGAATAACGCCTGAATACCACGCATAGCTTCCAGCAGCAGCCTTTCATAAGCATCTGCTAACGGAATATGATTGAAAGTTTCAGAAAAACTCAGATCCAGCTTGGTGGTTTGCAAACGGTGCTTATGTTCAAGCCCCGGTGCTTTATTCAGCACTTCAATATCAATACCTTCATCCGGTTGCAAACGAATAGTCAGCTTGTTTTGCGGTAATTGTTGATAAGATTCAGAAAACAGATTCAACGCTGGTTTCTTAAAATAAACCACCACTTCAGAACATTTAGTTGGCAATCGTTTACCGGTTCTCAGATAGAAAGGCACCCCGGCCCAACGCCAGTCATCAATATCGACACGGATAGAGACAAAAGTTTCTGTCCTGCTAGACTGATTCGCGCCCTCTTCTTCCAGATAACCCGGAACTTTACTCCCTTGTACAAAACCGGCGGTGTACTGACCGCGTACCGTTTTCTCCCGCACATTGGTGCGATCAATACGACGCAGGGAACGCAATACTTTCACTTTCTCATCACGGATATGGTCTGTTGTCAAATCTGCCGGTGGGGACATAGCAATCATAGTTAGAATTTGTAACAGATGATTTTGAATCATATCGCGCATCTGCCCGGCTTGATCAAAATAACCCCAACGACCTTCAATACCGACTTCTTCCGCTACTGTAATTTGTACATGATCAATTGTCCGGTGATCCCAGTTATTGACAAACAACGAATTGGCAAAACGCAGTGCTAACAGGTTTAATACCGTTTCCTTGCCCAGATAATGGTCAATGCGGTAAACCTGACACTCATTGAAATATTTAGCAACCTCATCATTAATGGCTTTGGATGACTCAAGATCCGTCCCCAGAGGCTTTTCCATCACAACTCGGTTTGGCTCTTTATTCAACCCCGCAAGACCCAATCCGTGGCAAACAGCACCAAAAGTGCTTGGTGGCATCGCAAAATAGTGGATTGCAGGCCGGTTATCTTGCTTAAGAATTTTTTTCAGTCTGGTGAAATCTTCCTTTTCGTTCACATCCAGGTTACAAAACGCCAAACGTGCACTCAACGTCTGCCATAACTTTGGATCTAATTCTTCCGGCAAAAATGTATTTAAAGCTTCTTCAACAACTTTGGTATAAGCTTTTTTATCCCAATCAGCCCGACCCACACCAATAATCCGTGTTTCAGGATGGATATAACCCGCTTTCTCGAGCTGATAAAGGGAAGGTAATAATTTCCGGCGAGCCAAATCCCCTTTAGCCCCAAAAATTACTAAATCACAAGCCTGAGCTGTGGAAGTAACCGCCATATTGCATCTCCTCATTGCGGGATATTGTAATTTTGTTACAGCCTTAACCAATAATGTACCCTTTTGGTTATAGCGCGTAAACAGCTATAGTAAATAACTCTAATCTTCCATTAACAACGGGGGCTACCACCACTGAATAGTTATATTCATATGTAATTTTGCAACTTATATGAAAGATAATTACTAATATGAAAGTTAGACACTTGTCATACTTTTATGAAAAATATTAAATTATTGTGATTTCCTGCTGCCAGCTTCAATTTACTAGTAGTATATTTTCATAAAACTTACATAGATTTCTCCTTTGAATGAAATCGTTAAAACCATAGGTAACTACGTTTTATGAACACACTGGAACGGGTGCAAAACAGTATTGAATTCTTGAGTAAATCAGAAAAAAAAGTGGCGCAAATTATTCTGGCTTCACCGCAAACAGCAATTCATTCCAGTATTGCAACGCTGGCAAAAATGGCACAAGTCAGTGAACCAACCGTTAACCGTTTTTGCCGTCGTCTGGATACCAAAGGTTTCCCCGATTTCAAACTCCATCTGGCCCAAAGCCTTGCCAATGGCACGCCTTATGTAAACCGTAATGTTGAAGAAAGTGACACTGTTAGCGCCTACACCAATAAGATATTTGAATCAGTAATGGCGACGCTGGACACGGTAAAAAACAATTTGGATATCACTGCGGTTAATCGGGCTGTCGATTTACTGACTCAGGCCCGGAAAATCTCATTTTTTGGCTTAGGTGCTTCTGCCGCTGTTGCTCATGATGCAATGAATAAATTCTTCCGGTTCAATATTCCGGTTATTTATTTTGATGACGTTGTGATGCAACGGATGAGCTGTATTAACAGTGCCGAAGATGATGTAGTCGTGTTGATATCCCATACTGGCAGGACGAAAAGCCTGGTTGAAGCGGCACAACTTGCGCGTGAAAATAATGCAACGGTCATCGCGATTACCTCACAAAATTCCCCACTTGCTCGCGAAGCAACGCTCGCCATTCTTCTGGATGTACCGGAAGATACGGATATCTATATGCCAATGGTTTCAAGAATCGCCCAATTAACTGTTATCGATGTTCTAGCTACCGGATTTACCCTGCGTCGTGGCACAACATTCAGAGATAACTTAAAAAGAGTCAAAGAAGCACTACGAAATTCACGTTTTGATAAGATTGGCTTTCCCCCGGTCTGAAACCTTTACTGTCAGGCTGACTCGCAACGATTGCGCAGTCAGCGATCGCCTATTGCTCATTGAGTGTCTGTAAATAATCTGCACTGGTCAATTTACCAATGTCATCCCCACATTCTAAACGATATCGTAACTATCGGCCCCATCAAGCCACACTACGCCTTCTTGAGTAGGCCAAATTCCGACCAATAAACGTGCTAATGTGGATTTTCCGGATGCGCTGGGACCAATTATTCCCAAAATTTCACCGCTGTTTAGAACGAAATTAAGATTTTGCAAAACATAGGCATTGTTTTTCGGCGTCTGGTTTTGATCTGAACGTACTGTTCCGGGAGGCATTGCAGATACATTCTCTAACAACAATGATCCCTTAGGAGGAGGCAATGATATGCCTTTTTTACGTTCGGGTTGGGCTTGCAATAATGTATCTAACCGCTGCCATGATAAACGTGCGGCACTCCAGCTCTTCCATGCCTGTATTAGCTGCTCAATCGGAGATAACGTCTTTCCCATTAAAATAGAGCCTGCAATCATCATTCCTGGTGTGATATTTCCTTGAATTGCCAACCAGCCCCCCAAGCCCAAAATCAACGACTGTAAAGCCATACGTACTGTTTTAGTTAACGCTGTAATGGACGCGGCGCGTTCACTGGCAATACGCTGAAAATTCAGAAAACGCTCATGCAACCCAAACCAACGATGACGCAATGCGGATAACATTCCAAGCGCTTCGATGACTTCGGCATTACGCAAATTAGTACTGGCTAAATTAGTTGAGCGTAAAGAAAGCTGACTTGCTTCAGCTAAAGGAGACTGAGATAACCACGGGTTCAATACCGCTAGAGAAATCAGAATAATAGCGCCAACTAATGCCAACAAACCTAAATACGGGCTGAATAAAAAAATGACACACAAATAAACGGGAAACCAAGGGGCATCAAAAAAAGCAAACAGCGCATTTCCTGTGAGAAACTGGCGGATAGTCGCCAAATCATTGAGCATCTGGCCGGCATTTGTTGAACCATTTTTTAAGTTGGATTCATACGAAGCGGTATAAACTCGTTGATTCAGATTCATATCAAATTGATTACCAATGCGTATCACTACCATGCTTCGGATATATTCCAACCCGCCCATGATGGCAAACATACCAAGAGTAATCAGCGTCAACATTAACAAAGTCATTTCATTACTGGAGGGCAATACTCGATCATAGACTTGCAGCATATAGATAGAAGGAACCAGCATCAGAAGGTTGATGAAGGCGGTAAATAAACCGATAGTCCAAAATATTTTGCTGCGCGCACGGATAACGTCCGTGATTTCCCCTTTCGGAAAGTGTAATTTCACAATAATTCCTTCACCATCACTAACGTGAGACTTGCAAAAATATCGATAAAATGAGTATTAACTAATTCAGTCCGATGTCTTTTCCATTTTTTTAAACTCAGCATTCCCTTGCTGCTTGAAATATCTCAACATACTTTTTTACCTGTTTAAAATTAATTAGTTCTAATTAACAACAAAAATAGCAATAATAAATTTTTAATTCAGTTTTTTATTCATCATCTGCGGCCATTATTTCCTTCTTTTATCAAGAAGGAAATTTTAGCTGCCGTATTTTTAGATGATTTTAATCAAAAAAAATTACGCCATTTATTTCAAGTCGAAATTTATTTTTCTGATTTTTTTAATTTAACAATTTCATCCCAATTATTAATAAAACGTGTACATTCATCACATCCAATTTGACTTGCTTTCTTATAATATTCCGCCGCCTTATTAAAGTCTTGGGTTACTCCTATACCATTCAAATAATTAGTCCCAATAGTACGATAACCTTCAAAATTACCACTTTCTCCGGCTTGTTCAAAAAGAGACCGAGCTTCAAAGAATTTATTTTCTTTTTCAAGAATAAACCCTAAGTTAACCATAGACTCTGTCTTATATTTATCATTTCTGGAAATAGATAAATGATACCGTTCACTGGCCTCCTGATAATGACCTACAGTTTGTTGTATTACAGCGAGCATCCAATTTGCTTCTGGATCTCCGGCGTCTGCTTTACTTACCAACTCAAAATAGTCATTTTCATTTTTAGGCATCGGGATAGATAATGCTGATAAAAAATCATCCGGGTAATTAAATATAGCTGATGGAATATTATGTCTATTCATGTGAGCACTCTGCACCGTAAAAGCTAAAAGTAACAAAGAAAAAATAAAGTTCTTTTTGTTTTTTAAAAAAAAATTAATCATAAAATGGCTTCACTCAAGGTCTCATTTACCCCGATGATGTCAACGTAAGGGGTAACTGAGTCAATGGTGTTATTTTTATTCACTGCAAAATACACATCCACTATCTGAGTCACATTTCCATTATCCCAGTTCACGGTACTTTCCAACCCATGGATATTACCGTTAACATCTTTGAATCCATCTTCTTTATACGCAAGATTGATAGATGAAATCCCTGATTCACTTAATTTATGTAACTCTCCGCTGTCAGTTATCGCATCACGATTCGCATCAATCCATAACTCTAATGAATGCCATAGGCTATCATTCTGGTCAAAAATACCATCACCGTTATCATCCAGATCAGCTAATGCCGTGAATCCATTATCTGCTTTGTTTCCATTCTTTAATATTGAGTTATTCCCAAACAACTCACTTCCATTGTTTATTTTCCCATCTTTATTTTTATCCCACACTAAAAAAGCACTGCTTGACTCTATCCATCCCGAACTTTCAATAATGCCGTTATTATCGTGATCAAAAAAGAGATTACCGTTTTCTAGTATCGTAGTAATGCCGTCACCGGTCAAGTCAATAACAAGTGGTGTTTCTTTGTTTTCAAATTCATCAATGTGTTGTTCAATAATCTCTTTCACCTGATTTGGATCTAAATCTAAAAGATGTATCACCCCATCTGGAGTTAATCCGTGTAATGGTTGAATGTAATCTAAATAATGTATTTCATTATCATACTCTGTGATTTCTAAAATAGAGTTTACAAAATCGATACAATTATTAGTCAGGAGATTATAATCTTTTTTGAAACCTGAAAAGTTACCATTTTTCAATTCATAAATGTATCTCTCTATATTACCAACAACAGGTTCTGAATATAATGGATATGTGACACTGACAACCTTTGATGGATCGTAGGCCATAGAGTCTCGAAATGTAAGGTTATCAACCCCTCCGACTTTCTTATCGTCACCTAAACCCCATCCGATAGATTCTCCCTGGAATTCAACCCATGCGTGCCCAAATGGAGATTTACTAACAACTCCCGCAGCATTTGTATATTCCGTTCCTGATGGCGCTACCTTTATTGTTATACCACCATGGTATGGTAATAAGTCGGCGTCAGTTTTGTTAAAATATGTGCCTGGAGACTTTCCACGCATGACGTCGTAGGCTCCAATAAATCCATATGAGTGTCCAGATGGCTTAAATGGAAAGGGAAAAACTGGCATAACTGTTTCCTTGTTGAAAGTAAAAAAACCGCCGATTAAAAATAATAACAATCATATTGATATTTATTATTAATTACAAATGATAATGATTATCTATAATCTTGAAGTGTTAGTTTGATATTAACCATTCTTAGTGGAAAATTCGGAGAGTAGGGTATTCTCTCTGGTTAAATAGCTATTGAGTGAGCAATCGAATGACCACGCTGTTATTCTCGGTTCATCTCCGTAGATACGAAGAACAGGTACTTAGGATTATTAGGATAGAAAACATCAGGATTTACCCGCTGACATAACAAAGCGATAATCCATTGTTCATATTTAGATAGAGTTGGCAGATAACCCTTATCAAGTTATTTTATTTTCCAGTCACCAATAGCATTGCTACTGATATTCACTCGACCCTGAGGTTAATTCCGTTCTCATCCCCGTGAGCACAGGGAACAGTGGTTGAAATAAATTGAACTATCACTTCATTTATGGTTCATCTCCGTAGGTACAGAGAACATATGACTGAATACTATGTAGGATAGACTGAATTAAGGTTTACCCGGTGACATGACAGAGTAAAATATTATCCATCATTTATTATGAATAATGAATTAGCTTAGGCAGCTACTCATTGTCAAGTTATTTGAGTTTTCTTTAAGCCAGCACGCTCATCCACCAACTGGAACTCTATCCTGTGTTTCAGAATGTTCGCACCGTTAATGCAATCCAACGGACCTAATTTACTCATCAATATCACTGCCCCTTCTTCTTGGTGACGACATTCATCCAAAAATACCGATCAAACATCATCGGTTATCCCCGATCAGTATGCCATAGGAAGCCTTACTACCTTCCACACTGCGCCATTTAGCATAAAAATGCTAATATATACAAATATTTAAGCTATTATATAAATAAGAACAAAATAAACAGATGAACAAATGGCACGTATACTAGATAAATAACTTCTAGAATAATGCTGTGTTTTTGTTCACTATTTATTAAATTGTTAGACTGATAGCATATACTAACGGTAATTTTAAAAATGTAATCTGTAACCAGCCTTGATAGTTGGATTGCCGAAGAGGTTTTCTTACTCGTTTTATAGGATAATTAATAGATTATTGATTATTTTTATCTATACCCAATGGATTTCAAGATGGATCGCGACGGCAAGGGAGCGAATTCCCGGGAGCATAGCTAACTCTGTGACCGGGGTGAGTACAGCCAATAAAGAAGCAACTTGAAAGATAACGGGTATAACCAATACTCACAGGTCAACGGAGTAATACATGTCCAGACGGCTCAGAAGAACGAAGATTGTTACTACCCTTGGTCCGGCTACCGACCGCGATAATAACCTTGAAAAAATTATTATTGCTGGTGCAAACGTAGTCCGCCTCAACTTTTCCCACGGCACGGCAGAAGATCACCTCCAACGTGCCAATAAAGTCCGCGAAATAGCAGCCCGCCTGGGCCGCCATGTCGCTATTCTTGGCGATCTTCAGGGACCTAAAATCCGCGTATCAACATTTAAAGAGGGCAAAATTTTCCTGAATGTCGGAGATAAATTTCTACTTGATGCCAACCTTAACAAAGGCGAAGGCAATAAAGAGAAAGTCGGTATCGATTACAAGGGATTACCCGCTGATGTTGTACCGGGTGATATTCTGCTGCTGGACGATGGACGTGTTCAACTGAAAGTATTAGAAGTTCAGGGCATGAAAGTATTCACGGAAGTCACTGTTGGCGGCCCGCTGTCTAACAATAAAGGAATCAACAAACTCGGTGGAGGCTTATCCGCTGAAGCTCTGACCGAAAAGGATAAAGAAGACATTATCACCGCCGCCAAAATTGGCGTTGATTACCTCGCCGTCTCTTTCCCTCGCACTGGCGAAGATCTCAATTATGCCCGCCGTCTGGCGCGGGATGCCGGCTGCGAAACGCAAATCGTGGCAAAAGTTGAACGTGCAGAAGCCGTCAGTAGTGATGAAATCATTGACGAAATTATTCTGGCTTCCGATGTTGTAATGGTTGCCCGTGGTGATCTCGGCGTAGAAATCGGTGATCCAGAACTGGTCGGTGTTCAGAAAAAATTGATCCGTCGTGCCCGCCAATTGAATCGCGTCGTCATTACCGCTACCCAGATGATGGAATCCATGATTACCAATCCAATGCCTACCCGTGCAGAAGTTATGGATGTAGCGAACGCAGTGCTTGACGGTACTGACGCAGTGATGCTTTCCGCTGAGACAGCCGCAGGACAATACCCGGCTGAAACGGTTGCTGCCATGGCTCAGGTCTGTTTGGGGGCAGAAAAAATGCCGGGACTCAATGTATCCAAACATCGGTTAGACACTATTTTCGAAAGCACCGAAGAAGCCATTGCCATGTCTACCATGTATGCAGCAAACCATCTAAGAGGTGTGAAGGCAATTATCGCAATGACCGAATCAGGTCGCACCACTCGGATGATGTCCCGCATCAGTTCTGGTTTGCACATTTTCTCTATGTCGCGTCATGAAAAAACGTTGAATCAAACGGCGCTTTACCGTGGCGTTACACCCGTTTATTGCAGCAGTCATACTGACGGCATAACAGCCGCTAATGAGGCCGTTAACCGTCTGCGTGATAAAGGTTATCTGATTTCCGGCGACCTTGTTCTGGTTACTCAAGGCGACCAAATGGGGACAATTGGCAGCACTAACACCTGCCGTATTCTTGAAGTGGAATAAAACATTACTACGGAAATTAAGGGGCGCACCCGAACTGCGCGCCTTAATTTTATATTGATATCGACCAGAAATTTAATCGGTAATTTAATGATCATAATCCAATAATTTTGATCTCTGCTAATATTTTACTGTAGAAATATTTTAATTTTATATTATAAAACATGATATTAAATTCAGGCTAAATACATTTACCTTAAATAACAGTAATAATAACGGCTTAAATCAATTCTCATGACTTATAAAATTAAATCCTACAAGACGATACTTATCTGATATACCCTTCATCTTTCAAGTTGCTGCTTTGTTGGCTGCGTTCACTTACCCCAGTCACAGAGTTATCTATGCTCCTGGGGATGCGTTCTCTTGCCGCCGCGCTGCAATTTGAAATCTATTGGGTATACATACAAAAATCCAGATTTTTACTTCTTAAGCGATGTCATAAAAGACAACAAAACACATTGACAATTCTTTAACATAGTACTATTAATTAAATGCTGATATCAGCATTTTTCATATGGATATAGAACAAGAGACATCCTGATAATACATTTGTATTTAAAGGTAATAATCAATAACTTAACTAATCATCTGAAAATGTGAGCGGAGAATATCATGCAAAACATTCCTATTGAAACCTGTAAAGATCAAGAGTTACTAAATTCCCTTGTCACATCATTCAAAGGGACAGAACTATCAATTACGGAAAAGGCATTGGACGAATTAGCCAATAATACCGAGATCCCTGAAATTAATGCTTGGAACTGGACAAAAAGATTCCCTATCTAAATAAAAAGGGATGTTATTAATCTTTAATCGCAAAGTAATAACTTGACATATCTAAAAGAATTAATTTTTATCTTCTAGATTGAGTCATAAAAAACAGAAAAACACATTGACAATTATTCAACATAGTATTAGTAATTGGACGTTGATATCAGCATTTTCCATATGGAAGTAAGAATTTCCTGACCATGTTTTTATCCGAAGGAAATAGGAAGTTATCTCATTAACCATCTGTAAAACAAAATGGAGATTATCATGCAAAATATCTTAGTTGAAACTTGCAAAACTCAAGAAGCATTAAATTCCCTCGCTGCATCATTCAAAGAAACCGAACTTTCAATTACTGAGAAAGCGCTGAATGAATTAAGCAGCAAACCAAAAATTCCTGAAATCACTGCCTGGAATTGGTCGAAAAGCTTTCAGGAAATTTAATTCTTCAAATTAAGACATTTATTAAACCTTAACCATAGGGTAACCCTATGAATTCATTAGGATTACCCTAAATAATCTCATCATGTTAATATGATAATTTGAACAATATAGATAAGTGTTTTACGTTTAAAATTTTACCCTTGAATATTACTACCTTTTACCACTAATATTATTAAACATTCTAATTTCCACATAAAAATATAATACATTCCAGTAACTAAAAAGAGTAAAAACACGATAAAAAATCAATATTGACAGAAAAAAACATTTTAGTTGGATCTTCATGCATATTATGTGAAATACTCAGAAACAGAGACGAAGATATCGGTATCTAAATACTATATACCCAATAGATTTCAAGATGGATCGCGACGGCAAGAGAGCGAATCCCCAGGAGCATAGATAACTCTGTGACTGACGAGGCAACTTGAAAGATAACAGGTATAGTTTAATCTCAAGAAAAGGAACGTTAGCAACAAAATGAACGCTATTAACCTCTCAAAATCCATGAAGCGTTTCAACATATCGGTATCGATACTCTCGGTGTCAATAGCAATTTTAGCCCTTTATTTACTTTCTACCGCCTTCTATTCAGATACTCAAATCGATAACTATTACCAGGATAATAGCAACCTTTACCGGATAGAAACCACATTCAATTTGCCTAACGGAGAAAAAGTAAGATCGGCAAAATCTCCACTGCCACTCATTGAGGAACTAAGAAAAGATGCAAGAGTAAATCATGTAGACTACATTTTCAAACTTAATACGACCATTGAACTACAAGGTAAAAAGATCACTAAAGTTCCGGTATTTGCCGTGAGCCATGAATTCCTGAATACCTTATCTCCCTTTAAGAAAGCAGATAACACTCTGGGAGCAAATGAAATTTATATCACAAAAGATTTCAACAACCGATATCTCGGCTTGGAAGATCCCAAAGGAAAATCTATTACTCTGGATAATGAAACCTATATCATCAAGGATATCTTAGAAAGACGTCATGACTCTAGTCTTAATATGGATGCTATTATTTCATTCAAACCAAACCTTATAAAAGACTATAATAAAGAAATATTCAATTGGTATGATACACACGCTTATATTTTTGTGAAATTTACTGATAAAAACACAATATTTAATAAAGATACATTTCTCAAAAATATCATTGAAACAAAAGCATCCAATCTTCCCGGTGCGCCATTTACCGCCAGTGAATTTATTCATTTATCATTAAAGAAATTAAAAGACATTCATTATCAGGATAAATTGCCTGATGAAATTGCTATTGGTTTATCAAAGGAAGTCATCTATAGCTCATATATAGCCTTCGCATTTATTTTATTTGCTGCGTTAACAAATTATTATAATTTAACTTCCGCTGATTCATCAGAAAAAAGGGATATCTATCAATTAAAAAAAGCGTTGGGTGCATCAACCTTCAATATTATTTGTGATTCGCTACCAACAATGTTAGTAAGAATGGTATTTTCCACTCTTATTTTCTTATTACTTATCATAACCATATTCAATACATCCCTATATATAAAAAACCTATTTTACACTTTAGAAATAAACAATTTAATATATCTCGGGGTATTTTCTATTCTTATTGCGTTTATTCTTGTTTCATCAATACATTTTTCATTCTCATTACGCTTCTATATTTATCAGAGAAACCGAAAAATGGATATGAGATATGAGTCAACCTTGTCCTCTTGGTTTAGGAAATCATCATTAGCTATTCAATTGCTTGTTTCTGGCATCTCTATCTATTTAGTCACTGGATTAGTTAATCAGTATATCCATCTTGTTGATGTACATACTCCATATGATAATACCAAAACAATATCGATCACCATTAATAATGACAATAATAAGAAATTAAGTATTAATGAATTAAGCTATGACCTTACTAGCAAATATAGCACTTCGAAAATAACACTTAGTAACTGGCAACCATTTGATATGTCAAGAGACAATATAACTATTTATTATTCTGGTCAACAAGATATAAATAATTATATATCTTCAAATGTCATTATTGCAGACGAGAACTTTACTGATGTTTGGAAAATGAAGATATTAGCGGGTAATGACAAACGAATATACCAAAGCGATAATACGGATGTTGTTAATGCATTAGTTACAAAAGAGTTTTTGAAACAAAATGGAATTATCAAGTACGATGATATTTTTAACAACTACTATTGGTATACAATCGAAGGTAAAAAAATCCAAATCAGGTTTATTCAGATTATAGAAGATTTTAATTTAGGTGCTATAGATGAACCATTCAAGCCAATAGTTATTTTTATAAAAAAGGATCAGAGTAAATATGCTTCACTAAATTTAAATAGCATAAATAACCTTTCAGCGGTATTTAATGAATTATTAGCACATGGCTTTGATAAAAATGACATTAATTTAACCAGTGATTTATTCAGTTCTTATTATGATAATTATTTAAAAGTGATAAAATTATCATCTGCTGTCGCTATTTTCTCAATATTATTATTGATTATAGCCTGCTTTACTACCAGCATGACTGATTTCAACCATATGAAAAAGGAATTAAGTATAATGGAGTCTATTGGGGGTTCTATTTATACAAATCTTATCCATTTTTTATCGAAAAGCGTCATTCCTATAATTGCATCAATTTTCATAGCATATATATCAGGAAGAACCATTTTGGTTTATTTACTCGGCGAATATAATGTGATTTACACTGATTCTTTTGTATATAGCGCTCTCGCCTTATCTGCAACAATGATATTCACCGTTATTATAATGATCACTACCTATCTGATGAATTATAGAAAATTATCTGCTACTAAATTTTTGTGAGATTAATCATGGATATAGAAATCAGAAAAAAAGGCACACATAATAAAGAGAAGTTATTAATTCTTATTTTCTTTATCGCTTTTATTTCATTTGTCGTATTTATTGCTTATTATGTTATTTCATCTAAAGAAGCTTCCGTAAATGGAAATGAGGTCAAAAAATTTCGTATCAGTAGCAAAATAGATAGTGATATTTTAAAAACAAGAGCGGTTGTTGTTCCTAATAAAAGTGTATCGATCTCAACAGAGATTGGCGGAATCGTTACCGATATAATGAAAAAACCATCACAAAATGTCTTAAAGGGAGAAGAAATAGTTAAATTATCTAATTTTAATTTCACATTGAATAATTCTGCCATGTTAGCAGACGTTACAGACAAGCTGAATAATTTAATAAATATAAGAATAAACTTGCAATCTGATTATAGAGATATCAATAACAGATTCTTAGAAGCATCCAAAGAGTTAAAAGAAACAGAAGATAAGTTAAGAAGATATAATAACCTGGTAAATAAAAATTATGTTTCTAAAGAAACCATTTCTGATTTAAAGATTAAAAAAGACTATTGGCATGATGTTTATTTATTTTACAAAAAATTAAAAAATGATAAAGATCGTGACATATCAAAGCAATTAAAAGAGATAGACGAATTTGTTGAAAAACAAAGAAAACTCTCTGAAATCATTGAAAATGGTTTTGAACAACTTTCAATAAAATCACCTATAGCAGGTAATATAAGTTCATTAGATTTAATTTTAGGTCAACGGTTAAAACCCGGTGATCAAATATCCATTGTTGATGATTTATCAAGTTTTTATTTCGAATCAGAGATCAACGAATACTACTTGAAAAAAATAACATACAACTCATCTGCTAATTTAGTCTATAACAACGGAAAAACACCTTTGCTTGTGAAATTGATTTCATCTGAGGTGAATAATGGAACTTTCAAAGTTAGATTTGAATTAGAAGATAAGAAAGCTCTTGACTTCAAACGAGGTCAATCGGTTGATATTATCATTAAACTTGATGAAGATAGGAAAATATTCTCTGTACCTTCATCTATGGTGTTTTCCATTGACAACAAGAGCTATGTGTTTATTTACCATCCAGATAAAAAAATTGCCCAGCGCATTCAGGTCTCCACTGGCCAAGATAATGGCTCTGATATTGAGATCAAAAATGGTGTTACTGAAGGGCAAACAATAGTTAGCTTTGGTAAGAATAGATTAGTTAATAATGATACTGTAAGGATTGAATAAAATGATTAGCATGATGAATGTCTGTAAATCATATAAAACGAAATTCATTCAGACAAATGTTTTGAATGAAATAAATCTCAATATAGATAAAGGTGAGTTTATTTCTATAATGGGAGCCTCTGGATCAGGGAAATCAACATTACTGAATGTTATTGGTATGTTCGAAACCATCGACAGTGGTCAATTGACACTGAATAATAATAATATTTTAAAGATGAAATATTCTGAGAAAATATCATTCAGACGCGAATTTATTGGCTATATTTTTCAATCATTCAATCTATTACCCAATCTAACTGTATTTGAAAATATAGAATTACCTTTGAAATATAGAGGTTTTTCTAAAAAGCAGAGAAAGAATAAAGTACTTGATGCAATAAATAATTTTGGATTAGAAAATCGGGGAAATCATAAACCGATACAATTATCTGGTGGGCAACAGCAACGTGTCGCGATCGCCAGGGCAATGATCTCAAACCCGACTATTTTATTAGCTGATGAACCAACGGGGAACCTGGATAGCATAAATGGTCAAAATATCTTGTCTTCACTGAAAAATCTGAATGAAAACGGCACGACTATTGTTATGGTAACCCATTCCGTAGAAGCGGCTTCATTTTCTGACAGAATATTAACAATGAAGGATGGCCATTTGCTTGTTTGAGCATAACTTGTTTGAGAATAAATAACATGAAGGAGTTCGTTATGGATACTATAATCCCAATAAAACATTTAGATTCAGACGGATCATCGATTCTCAAGAAATCGCCTAAAATTAATTATAGGCAACTAGCTTGTAGAATTATTGGTGAAATTCCTGCCGAAAAAATATTAGATGATGATGAACTGGCTCTATATAATGAGGAAATTGGTATACAATTTAGCCCTGAAGTGGTCAATGCCAATAAGTTAGTTGTTGTTGTTAAAGCTACAAGGCTTTGCAACTTGAGGTGTACTTATTGTCACTCCTGGGCTGAAGGAAAAGGGAATACCTTAACGTTTTTTAACTTGATGCGCTCTATGCACCGTTTCTTATCCATACCCAATATAAAGCGATTCGAATTCGTTTGGCATGGTGGTGAAGTCACTTTATTGAATGTTAATTATTTTAAGAAATTAATCTGGTTGCAGGAGCAATTTAAAAAGCCAGATCAAGTTATCACTAATTCGGTACAAACCAATGCCGTCAACATTCCCGAAGACTGGTTGGTATTCCTTAAAGGTATCGGAATGGGAGTCGGTATAAGCGTTGACGGTATTCCAGAAATACACGATAGCAGAAGATTAGATTATAGAGGAAGACCAACATCTCATAAGGTTGCTGCGGGTATGAAGAAATTGAGAAGTTATGGCATACCTTACGGTGCACTGGTTGTCGTCGATAGAGATGTTTACGAATCTAATATCGAAAAAATGCTCTCTTATTTTTACGAAATTGGTTTAACGGATATCGAATTTCTGAATATTGTTCCAGATAACCGGTGTCAACCCGGTGACGATCCTGGAGGAAGTTATATCACTTACCATAATTATATCAATTTCCTTTCTAATGTTTTCCGGGTCTGGTGGGATGGTTATAAAGGTAAAATAAATATTCGTCTGTTTGATGGATTTATTGACAGTATTAAATCATCTCAAAAGAAAATATCAGATTGTTATTGGGCTGGTAACTGCTCTCAGGAAATCATTACATTGGAACCCAACGGTACTGTATCAGCATGTGACAAATATGTTGGTGCCGAAGGGAATAATTATGGTTCAATTATCGATAATGATCTTGGGAATTTATTAGTTAAATCAGATACAAATAAAAACCATCTTATAGAGGAGAGGGAATCATACGAAAAAATGCATCAATGCAAATGGTTTCATTTATGTAATGGCGGATGCCCCCACGATCGAGTGACTAACAGGAAGCATAATCCAAACTATGATGGTTCTTGCTGTGGAACGGGCGGTCTGTTAGAGACAATCAAACAAACCATAGCCGCATAAATGTTGTCCTGATATTTCAAGTGTAAGTAAAATGCTTCATCATATACCCCCCCCTAATCACTGGATATATTATGTCCAGCATTAGGGGTACAATTTAAATTTTCAAACTGTAATGATGACTTAGAGCCTATCTCAATAGGCGTAATTGTTGCAGGCAGTTTGAACACGGACAGCGCGGAAAAACCGGAGCGTACACGTAGTACGTGAGGATTTTGAGCACTGCCCAGGTTCGCTCTTTATGGCAAAGAAGGGCAAATAAAATAGCCCTATTGGGATAGGCAGTTATGATTAGAATCACAGATCTTCTCTATTATACGGCTCAATATCACCCTGTTTCCGGGTCTTAAGCAATTTAAGTATCCATGTGTACTGTTCAGGATTTGGTCGCACTAATTGTTCTAATTCTTCATTCATCCGACGAGCAATAAAAGCATCATCTTTGCCATCAATATCATCCATTGGTGGACGAATATAAATATCAAGCTGGTGAGTACGGTAATTATAAACCGGAAACAAGGGAACAATAGCCGCACGACAAACTTTCATCAATCGCCCAATTGCCGGTAATGTTGCTTTATAAGTTGCAAAGAAATCAACAAATTCACTGTGTTCTTCACCATGATCCTGATCAGGAAGATAATATCCCCAGAAACCCTGGCGAACAGAGGCGATAAAAGGTTTAATTCCCGCATCACGGGAATGTAAACGACCACCAAATTGACTGCGAGCTTTATTCCACAAATAATCTGATACTGGATTTTTTTGATGATGAAACATAGCCGCTGCTTTCTGTCCATTCGCCGTCAGCAATATCGCCGGAATATCCACAGCCCAGCCATGAGGAACCATGAAAATAATGTTTTTTCCCTGCTCTTTCAGTTGAAGAGTAATCTCTTCGCCATGCCAATGAGTCCGGTTTAACGCTGATTTTGTACCACGTAAATACATTTCAGCTAGCATGACAAAAGGTTGAGGCGCGGTAGAAAACATTTTATCAATCAATGCTTCGCGCTGCTGCCCAGTCAGTTCCGGCATACAGTAACACAGGTTTATTCTCGCTCTGCGCCGCGCCCCTTTTGCAAACTTACCCGCCAACCATCCTATTTTCGCCAACAAAGGATCACGCAGTTTAACTGGAACGTAAGCTAGCCCAGCCAACACCCCCACTCCCGCCCATATTCCCCAGTAACGAGGATGCAGGTAGGATTTATGGAATGTCGGTACATAACCCACTTTACTGTCTGTATCTGTCTCTTTATTCATGAGCTAACTCTTTAAAACAAAACGATAATTTGCCATTTTAGTACTGGGATTTATATCAGCAGATGTCAACATCTCTTGTTTTGCAATACAAAACGACAGCGGATGATATCAATCATCCGCTTTAAAGTCTGTTATTTATGATCAGTTAAACTCAATCTAGCAAAAGCTGAGGCGTCACCTCTTTCACCGTTGCCAAGAATTCTGTGCGTTCTTTACCACTCAGACCACCAGAACGCGGCAATTTCGCGGTTAATGGATTGACTGCCTGCTGATTGTTCCAGAATTCATAGTGCAAATGAGGGCCAGTAGAACGACCGGTACTACCAGACAGTGCGATACGATCACCACGTTTTACTTTCTGCCCCGGTTTCACCAATAGTTTTCTCAGGTGCATATAGCGGGTGGTATATTGGCGGCCATGCCGGATAGCAATAAAGTTACCTGCGGCCCCATTATATTTAGAGACAATAACCTCGCCATCCCCTACCGCCAAAACAGGTGTTCCCACTGGCATGGCAAAATCCACGCCTTTATGCGGCGCAATTCGACCTGTCACCGGATTCACACGCCGGGGATTAAATTGTGACGAGACGCGGAATTGTTTGGTTGTTGGAAAACGTAAAAAACCGCGCTCAAGACCGGAAGCCTCTCGATCATAAAAACGACCATCTTCCGCCCGGATTGCATAATAATCTTTACCACCACTGTTCAGACGAACGCCAAGTAATTGACTTTGTTCACTGTGACCATCCAATATTTCACGGGAAAGTAGTACAGAGAAACGATCGCCTTTGCGTAATTTACGCAAATCTATTTGCCATTGTAGTGCCTTAGTGACTTCACGAGCTTCGCCACTGGTTAAGCCCGCATTTAAAGCACTGCTGGTAAAGTTATTATCAACAACACCTATAATAGCGCTATTTTTCCATTCACCTTTTTGAAACTCTTTCGTCTCTTTAAATACATCACCTTCACGGGTATAAATGCGGGTTTCCCGACGGGAAACGTCCCAGATCAGGCTTTGCAAGTCTCCCGCGTCGTTTACTGTCCATGACAATGGCTGTCCAATATTAAGCCCCCGTAACACCCGGTGCTGATTAGCCAGTAACGCCACATCAGAAGAGTCGATACCAAATTGAGTCAGAATACTACTAAGAGTGTCACCGTCAGAAACAATATATTCATGCGGAGTTTGAGCTGTAGCTTCCGAATTGGTTTCCTCATCAGGAATACCTTCATCCGGCAGCTGTTCACTGCTATCCGCAATAATCTCATCGGTATTTGCTGCGGAAGTATTGATAGCAATGCTATCCGTTGTGATTTCTTCTTGTTCATGATGATAAGCAATCGGCTGCCACATCGTGACAACCAATGTTGCTACAGTCAACGAACCAAGCATAATCTTATGCGGTCGCGGTAACTCCCTATACACCAGAACGATAGTTTTAACTATCTGTTGCACTAATAGAATTCCTTATTACTCTAATTCAGGCAACCTGCGTACTGTTCCGACAACTGGGTTATAAATTTCATATAGCTGTCCTTATCCAATACAATGCGGCTTCCTAACGGGTCTAAAGTGCCCATCCGCACTCCCGTATCTTTCGCGACAACATTTATCACGGTCGGCCTGAATTGTGGCTCAGCAAAAATACAGGTTGCTTTTTGCTCAACCAATTGTGTTCGTATTTGATGTAATTTTTGTGCGCCAGGTTGTATTGCAGGGTTAATCGTAAAATGCCCTAATGGAGTCAGGCCATAATGCTGTTCGAAATAACCGTAAGCGTCATGAAAAACAAAATACCCCTTACCGCGCACCGGTTTAAGAATATTAGCAATATTTTTGTCAGTTTGCGCAAGCTGAGTGTTGAATTTACGTAGGTTTACGTCCAGTGCAGCTTTTTTATGCGGATAGTGCATCAATAATTGGTCATGGATGGCCTGAGCAGCCTGTTTCACTATTTCTGGCGACAACCAGATGTGCATATTATATTCGCCATGAGAATGATGTTCATGACCGTCCTCATGTTTATGCTGATCCGGTTCGGGTAAATCTTCATCATTTTTCAGCAATAATGGTTTAACCGTCGGTAATTGTGCTAAAGCCAGCTGCTTATCTTGTGGAACTTTGGCTAACGGTTTAGACAAAAAGACTTCCATATCAGGTCCAACCCACACAACTAAATCTGCCTGATTAATTTTCTTAAGATCGGACGGTTTCAATGCATAATCATGCGGTGATGCGCCATCAGGTAATAGTACCTGTGTATCAGTGACCCCATCAGTCATTGCAGCAGCAATAAAACCTAACGGGCGGATTGATGTTACGACATCAGCATTAGCTGATTGTATTGTTCCTGACATTAAAACAGTGGCAATCGCCGCTTTGCAGAAAAATTTATGCGTCAGTTTATATGATTTGTGTAACATAATGTAAATATCTCGTGGACATAAGCAAGAATTGTTATATTATAACATCTCAATGTTCACGCAAGATATATTTAACATGTCTATACTTATCGCCTTAAAAAATGTTGCCGTTACCTTTGGCAATCGTCAGGTACTCAACAATATTTCCCTAAGCTTACAACAAGGGAATATTCTGACGTTGTTAGGGCCTAATGGTGCCGGTAAATCAACATTAGTCCGTGTTGTTCTGGGGCTTATTGGGCCGTCATCCGGCACCATTGAACGTACCGAGGGGTTAAGAATCGGCTATGTTCCACAAAAGTTACATCTTGATCCCACCCTGCCACTAACCGTCAAGCGCTTTATGATGCTGAAACCCGGTGTAAAATCTGCCGATCTATTGCCAGCACTTGAGCGGGTCAAAGCTGCACATCTATTGCAGCAACCCATGCAAAAATTATCCGGCGGAGAAAGCCAACGGGTTTTATTAGCCAGAGCGCTATTAAATAAACCCCAGTTATTGGTTCTTGATGAACCAACACAAGGAGTTGACGTTAATGGTCAATTAGCACTCTATGATTTAATCAATCAAATCAGAACTGAACTGAATTGTGCTGTACTTATGGTATCCCATGATTTGCATTTGGTGATGGCGAAAACAGACGAAGTTTTATGTCTTAATCAACATATTTGCTGTTCCGGTACTCCTGAAGTCGTTTCTATTCACCCTGAATTTATCGCTATGTTTGGTCACCATGGCGCCAAGCAATTAGCAGTATACCGACATCAGCATAATCATCATCATGATCTGAAAGGGGAAATTGTTTTGAAAAAAAATAGGGAATGTGCCACTGATGCTTGAATTATTACTTCCCGGTTGGCTGGCAGGAATATTATTAGCCATTGCAGCTGGGCCATTAGGTTCATTTGTTGTCTGGCGCAGAATGTCTTACTTTGGCGATACTCTGGCGCATACCTCATTACTCGGCGTTGCTTTCGGATTATTGCTAAATATTAGCCCTTTTTACGCGATTATCGCTGTCACGTTGATATTAGCAATCATTCTGGTCTGGCTGGAAAAACGCCCTCAACTGGCAATTGATACTTTATTGGGAATTATGGCCCACAGCGCATTATCATTAGGACTGGTAGTTGTCAGTTTAATGTCTAATGTGCGAGTTGATTTAATGGCTTATCTGTTTGGTGACTTACTGTCAGTCACTTATGCCGATATTTGGTTGATTGCGATCGGTGTCGCTATTGTCACCACGCTACTGTTTTGGCAATGGAACGCCCTGCTTTCTATGACCGTCAGCCAAGAAATGGCTTTTGTCGATGGCATTAAAATACAGCGATTGAGAGTGCTGTTAATGTTGGTAACCGCGTTGACCATTGGCCTGGCAATGAAGTTTGTCGGCGCTCTGATTATCACCTCCCTGTTGATTATCCCCGCTGCTACCGCCCGCCGTTTTGCCCGTACACCTGAGCAAATGGCGGGTATTGCCATTGCAACGGGTATCGTCGCCGTCACTGGCGGATTAGCCTTTTCTGCCCTTTACGATACCCCAGCCGGGCCTTCTGTTGTTCTGTGCGCTGCGGTGTTATTTATTATCAGCCTGGTCAGTAAAGCAAGAAAATAATCTATCTCACTGATATTCCCATTCCCCAATTTCTTATTTTTACAAGTAAAACAAGAATGGGATGCCCTTGAAAGCGTCCCCATTCCTGTTACTCCTGATCTTTAACCATGCCAAAATGACGATAAGCATGATTAGTAGCAATTCGTCCGCGAGAAGTACGCTGAATAAACCCTTGCTGGATCAAGAATGGTTCCAGCACATCCTCGATGGTTTCCCGCTCTTCACCAATAGCGGCGGCAAGGTTATCCACCCCAACAGGCCCGCCCATAAATTTATCAATGATGGCAATCAGTAACTTACGATCCAAATAATCAAAACCCGCAGAGTCTACACTCAGCATATCCAGCGCCCTGGTAGCAATATCACCATCAATAGCACCATTCCCTTTTACCTGAGCAAAATCACGTACCCGACGCAATAAACGGTTGGTTATACGCGGCGTCCCACGAGAACGCATAGCAACCTGCCGCGCCCCATCGTCAGTAATATCGACTCCCATAAAACGAGCGCTGCGTGAGACGATACTTTGTAAATCATCCACGTTATAAAATTCAAGCCGCTGCACAATACCAAACCGATCACGCAGTGGAGAAGTCAAAGAACCTGCACGGGTGGTAGCCCCAATCAAGGTAAAAGGAGGCAAATCAATTTTTATCGAACGGGCTGCCGGACCCTCACCGATCATAATATCCAATTGATAGTCTTCCATTGCCGGATAGAGAATCTCTTCCACTACCGGAGACAAACGGTGAATTTCATCAATAAACAACACATCGTGAGGCTCAAGATTCGTCAACATTGCCGCCAGATCGCCCGCCTTTTCCAAAACAGGGCCAGAAGTTGTTCGGAGGTTCACCCCCATCTCATTAGCAACAATATTCGCCAGCGTTGTTTTCCCTAATCCTGGTGGGCCAAAAATCAGCAGATGGTCAAGAGCATCCCCCCGCTGCCTGGCAGCCTGAATAAAAATCTCCATCTGTTCACAAACTTGCGGTTGCCCGACATATTCAGACAACAATTTAGGTCTGATGGCCCGGTCAATGGCTTCATCATCTTGCAAAACTTCCGCAGAAACCAGACGGTCAGCTTCAATCATGGCTTACCCCTACCAACTAAAGAACTGCGCGAAGCGCTTCGCGGATAAGTGTTTCACAATCCGCCCCCGGTTTAGCAACCTTACTGACCATTCGGCTCGCTTCCTGTGGCTTATAGCCGAGAGAGACTAATGCAGCTGCGGCTTCTGCTTCTATATCAACATCAGACGTTGTCTGTTTAGCCGTTGCAGGCAAATCAATATCACTGTTCTGATTGAACAAATCGCCATTAAGCCCTTTAAAACGATCTTTCATTTCAACCACCAGCCGTTCAGCAGTTTTCTTGCCCACACCGGGCAGTTTAACCAGAGAAGCAATTGCCTCTTTCTCAATCGCAGAAACAAATTGCTGGGCAGACATGCCTGAAAGAATCGCCAGTGCCAATTTAGGCCCCACGCCATTCACTTTAATTAATTCACGGAACAGCGCCCGCTCTTGTTTATCATTAAAACCATAAAGTAATTGCGCATCTTCACGCACCACAAAGTGAGTAAACAAGACAGTTTCCTGTCCAATATCAGGCAATTCATAAAAACAGGTCATTGGCATATGCACTTCATAACCCACACCATTCGTTTCCAATAAAACTAACGGTGGTTGTTTCTCCAGCACAATTCCTCTGAGACGCCCTATCACTTGTTTACCCCCTGAAAATAAAACTGATTATTCTGCTCATGCTTATAACACAAAAAAGGCTGGATGCATATCCAGCCATTATTTTAAACGTCCACGTGCCAGAATTAATCTGGGGTCACCAACACGCAAAAGATTCTGATTAAAATGACAATGGGTGATCGCAATTGCCAATGCATCTGCCGCATCTGATTGCGGATTAGCAGATAATTTCAGCATAGAACGCACCATATGCTGAATCTGACTTTTTTCAGCGGCCCCGGTTCCAACAACGGTTTGTTTAACCTGTCGGGCGGCATATTCAAAAACCGGTATCGATTGATTGACTGCGGCAAGAATAGCCACCCCACGCGCCTGTCCTAATTTCAGGGCTGAATCAGGGTTTTTCGCCATAAATACCTGCTCGATAGCAAAAGCGTCCGGTTGGAATTGCGTAATAATTTCAGTGATACCGGCATAAATGCGCTGTAATCGGCTCGGTAGATCATCAACTTTAGTGCGGATACAACCACTGCCAAGATAAATCAGATGGCGCCCTTGCTGACGGATCACACCATAACCGGTGACACGGGAACCTGGGTCGATACCTAAGATGATCGCCATATTTGCTTATTCGCCTTTACTCCATCAATAAAGGGGATAAAAACGTTAGAGAAAGTGCCCTGCATAACAGCACACTTTCTCTACGCTATACAACTCGATTGAAATTACAGCAACGCTGCAACTTCATCAGAGATTTCACCGTTATGGTAAACCTCTTGCACATCGTCTGAATCTTCCAGCATGTCGATCAGACGCATTAACTTAGGGGCAGTTTCCGCATCCAGTTCAGCTTTAGTCGAGGGAATCATTGCAACTTCTGCTGATACAGCAACAAAACCCGCTGCATCCAACGCATCTTTCACATCACCAAAAGTTTCTGGTGTCGTGTAAACATCAATAGCGCCATCATCATAAGTTTCTACATCATCCGCACCCGCTTCCAATGCCGCTTCCATAACCGCATCTTCATCCAGCCCCGGAGCATAAGAAATCACCCCTTTCTTGGTGAACAAATACGCAACAGAACCATCAGTTCCCAGATTACCGCCAGTTTTGGTAAAAGCATGACGAACGTCAGAAACAGTACGGTTACGGTTATCACTCAAACACTCAACCATCACCGCAGTACCACCCGGACCATACCCTTCATAAATGATGGTTTCCATGTTATCCGCGTCATCGTTGCCAACACCACGAGCGATAGCACGGTTCAAGGTATCGCGAGTCATGTTGTTGGACAGCGCTTTATCAACTGCCGCACGCAGGCGTGGGTTAGATACAGGATCGCCCCCCCCTAAACGAGCAGCCGTTACCAACTCACGGATAATTTTGGTGAAAATCTTACCGCGTTTCGCATCCTGTGCAGCCTTGCGGTGTTTGGTGTTGGCCCATTTACTATGACCTGCCATAAGGTTCTCCGATAAAATATCTATTCATAGACTCAAAACCTAATTTCAATAGATTTTTAATCAATCACAAATTCTTCAATTGCCTGCCGATTGCTCCATGACTTAGTGAGCTTTGCTGCTTTATCCGCATCCAGCCACTGATAAGCCAAGTGTTCAGTCAACAGAAATTCACGCTCTTCAGGCAATGCCAAACAGAACCAGTACTCTTTATTACGCGTGACTCCCGGAGCATAACGATGGCGCAAGTGGGTAAAAATCTCAAAATAAAGAGAACGTCGGCAATCTATCAGTTCAAGATTTTCACCTATGATATTAATGCCAACTTCCTCTTGCACTTCGCGCAATGCCGTCTCACACGGCGTTTCATCTCCGTCAAGACTGCCAGTCACAGACTGCCAAAAATCAGGATCATCACGCCGCTGTAACATTAGCACCCGTCTGCTGGAAAATGCATAAATAACCACCAGCACAGATTCAGGGCGCTTATAAGCCATTATTCACTCTCTTTCCTGGCAACCACCGAAATTGATAGCTCTTCAAGGGCTGCGGTATTGGCATAGCTTGGTGCTTCCGTCATCAGACAAGCGGCAGCCGTTGTTTTAGGAAACGCAATAACATCACGAATATTATCAGTACCAGTCAGCAACATCACCAGACGATCAAGACCAAATGCCAAGCCTGCATGGGGTGGCGTACCAAATTTCAGTGCATCCAACAGGAAGCCAAATTTTTCCTGCTGTTCCTGCTCATTGATACCCAGAATGTGGAACACAGCTTGTTGCATTTCGTTACGATGAATACGTACTGAACCGCCGCCCACTTCATAACCATTAATTACCATATCGTAAGCATTGGCAATCGCCGAAATCGGATCTTGCGCCAATTCTTCGGCTGACATATTACGCGGTGAAGTAAATGGATGATGCATTGCACTCAAACCACCGTCTTCACCATCTTCAAACATTGGGAAATCGATAACCCACAGCGGCTGCCAACTATCCAGTTTCGTCAGATTTAGGTCACGACCCAATTTCAGGCGCAACGCCCCCAACGCATCAGTGACCACTTTTACCGCTCCAGCACCGAAAAACAGAATATCACCATCCTGCGCGTCAGTACGAGTAAGCAGCCCTTCAATCACTTCTGCATCGAGGAATTTGACTATTGGACTTTGTACCCCTTCCAGACCCGCAGCTCGCTGATTAACTTTTATCCACGCCAGCCCTTTAGCGCCATAAATCCCAACGAATTTGCCATATTCATCAATTTGCTTACGGCTCAATTCAGCGCCGCCCGGCACACGGATAACGGCGACTCGACCTTTATGGTCATTTGCTGGTTCAGCAAAAACGCTGAATTCCACATTCTTAACCAAATCAGCAACATCAACTAATTCTAATGGGTTACGCAGATCCGGTTTATCTGAACCGAAACGGCGCATAGCTTCCGCAAAAGTCATGACCGGGAAATGCCCTAAATCAACACCTTTAATTTCAAGCCACAATTCACGGATCATTTTTTCCATCATTTCCCTTACCTGCTCAGCAGTCATAAAGGAAGTTTCCACATCAATCTGAGTGAATTCTGGCTGGCGGTCTGCGCGTAAATCCTCATCACGGAAACATTTAACAATTTGATAATAACGGTCAAAACCGGACATCATCAGCAATTGCTTAAATAATTGTGGCGACTGAGGCAATGCATAAAATTTGCCTTTATGAACACGGCTTGGCACCAAATAGTCACGAGCACCTTCCGGTGTCGCTTTAGTCAGCATTGGGGTTTCAATATCCAGGAAATCCTGACTGTCCATGAAACGGCGAACAAAACTGGTAATTTTAGCGCGGGTTTTTAAGCGATTTGCCATTTCAGGACGGCGTAGATCAATATAGCGATATTTCAGACGCTGCTCTTCACTATTCGTCTGGTTGCTATCCAATGGCAGAGGTTCGGAACGGTTGATGATATTCAGGCTTTCCGCAAAAACCTCGATCTCACCGGTAGCCATATCTTTATTGATTTGACTGTCAGGACGGGCGCGTACAGTACCGGTGATTTGAATACAGAATTCATTGCGCAGTTCAGCAGCCAGAGAGAATGCTGCTTGCTGATCCGGGTCAAAAAATACCTGAACGATACCTTCACGATCACGCATATCAATAAAAATCAGTCCACCCAGATCACGGCGGCGGTTTACCCAACCACAAAGAGTCACCTTCTGGCCTTCATGGGTCAGATTCAACTGCCCACAATAATCAGTACGCATACAATATCCTTTTACTCGGCTGTTGTGCTGTTGCTGCGGAAATTTTGGCATCGGTTTTGCATTTGAAAAATTCTTTTTTAGAACTTAAAAAATTCAAAACTGTCAAAAAAGGCCGCTATTATAATAGAAATTCTGCTCAGAGATAAGGGCAGGCAATACCCTTGATGATACTATTGCCTTGCTGTCTGATAATCAGGCAATTTATTTTCAATTACTGTTTTTTTATAGCGACAGTTTTATTTTTGCGGTTTATCATTACTTAATTGGCCAATTTCGGTTAGGCAATGGAGTTAAAAATGGTTAGCTCGCTTTATGTTGTGTTGGGCGCACTATTATTGATTAAGCTGTCTTTTGATGTGGTTAAATTAAGAACACAATATCGAGTCTCATATGGAGATGGCGGCTTCTACGAATTACAAACAGCTATCCGTATCCATGGCAATGCCGTGGAATATATTCCTATTTCCATGTTATTGCTGGTCATGATGGAGATGAATGGTTCAAATGTGTGGATGATACATGTTTGTGGTTTGATCCTACTCATCGGAAGATTGTTACATTATTATGGCCTGCACCACCGTGAGTTCCGCTGGCGACGTTCAGGTATGGTGGCAACCTATCTTTCAATGGTATTAATGATCATGGCTAATATTTACTACTTGCCTTGGGAGCAGATATTTTCTCTTTATGTCTGATATTTTCGGCATTATTTGACAGGCAGCGAGATCTGCTGCCTATGACTCCAACCGTCGCTGTTCCTTGACGGGATGACCTAACTTCTTCCACTCTTTTAAGACCCGCTTTTCAAATTGCAGGCTATAGCTCATCCAGGTTCACACTGACAAATTCAGCATCTTTTAAACGTTCATCCGCAATTCTATTTAGTGCGGCATCCTCAGCCAGTTCCTGATAGTAGGCGAATAACTCAGGCGGCACACAATAAAACGCAGGTTCATTCCGATTAAGTATTGCGACAGCCTCACCTTCTCCCTGCAAATAGGTCCCCATTGGGTTACGTTTCAAATCGGTAATACTTGCCGCTAAATTTGTTAAGATCTGATATGCCATACACCACCTCGCGCTTTTATGTAAGCAAAAAATAGGTCATTTAAACGTACTCTTCAATGTATCTTCACTTTTTTATATAGAATCAGAAGATCCCCGATGCTAACTGACCATTAAAGAAAGAGAAAATTGGTTCAAGGCCAGGCTTTACATCTGTTAGAATGCCGCCTTCTATTTTTTCTGATAATCAATGCTGTTATGTCAAATCAAGATCCTCACAATCAAAGGGATAGCCTGTTTGCAGTACCTATTGCTAATTTAGGTGACTGGAGTTTCGATGAACGGGTTGCTGAAGTTTTCCCTGATATGATCCAACGTTCTGTGCCAGGTTATTCAAATATCGTTTCCATGATTGGTATGCTGGCCAGTCGTTTCGTGACATCAAACAGTCAAATTTACGATCTGGGTTGCTCTCTTGGCGCATCAACCTTGGCAATACGCCGCAATATTACAGCGGAAAACTGTAAAATCATCGCGATTGATAATTCCCCCGCAATGGTAGCACGCTGCCGTCGCCATCTTGATGCTTTCCGCGCACAAACACCTGTTGAAGTCATTGAAGCTGACATTCTTGATATCAACATCCAGCATGCTTCTATGGTCGTGCTGAATTTCACCTTACAATTCCTCAAACCACAAGATCGGCAAGGTTTGCTTAACCGGATTTATCAGGGATTACGTCCCGGTGGCGTTCTGGTCTTATCAGAAAAATTCAACTTTGAAGATCAACAGATTGGTGAATTATTGTTTAATATGCATCACGATTTTAAACGTGCTAACGGATACAGCGAACTGGAGATCAGCCAGAAACGCAGTATGCTTGAAAATGTGATGTTGACCGATTCTGTCGAAACACATAAATCCCGCCTCCACCAATCGGGTTTTGAACATGTTGAAGTCTGGTTTCAATGTTTCAACTTTGGCTCATTGCTGGCGATAAAAGGAGCCAGTCAATGATCGATTTCAGTAATTTTTATCAACTTATCGCGAAAAATGATCTTAAGCAGTGGCTCAATTGCCTGCCGGCCCAACTGGATGAATGGCAAAAAGCTGCCCTGCATGGCAGTTTTAAATCATGGGTAAAAACCCTGGAAAACCTGCCAGAAATTTCACCAACAACATTAGACCTAAAAAACGGTGTGATCGCAGAACGCAATCCCGCCCTATCTGACGGTGAAGAAACCTGTATTACAAATATATTGCGAATATTCATGCCATGGCGTAAAGGGCCATTCTCTCTTTATGGTGTGAATATTGATACTGAATGGCGTTCAGATTGGAAATGGGAGCGAGTGCTGCCCCATATTTCCCCATTAACGGGTCGAACAATTCTTGATGTTGGCTGCGGCAGTGGTTATCACCTCTGGCGTATGGTAGGTGAAGGCGCGGAACTTGCCGTGGGTATCGATCCAACTCAGCTTTTTCTCTGTCAGTTTGAAGCCGTCAGAAAGTTATTAGGCAGCGATCAACGTGCGCATCTTTTACCTTTGGGAATCGAACAATTGCCCACTCTGGCCGCTTTCGATACGGTTTTCTCGATGGGTGTCCTTTATCACCGCCGTTCTCCACTCGACCATCTCTGGCAATTGAAAAACCAACTGGTCTCCGATGGCGAATTAGTACTAGAAAGCCTGGTGGTTGAAGGTGATGAAAATACCTGCTTAATCCCTGGTGAGCGCTATGCTCAAATGCGCAATGTCTATTTCATTCCATCAGCAAAAATGCTGAAAGTCTGGCTGGAAAAGTGCGGTTTCGTCGATGTAAGAATTGTCGATCAGGCAATTACAACCACAGAAGAACAACGCCGTACTACATGGATGAAAACTGAATCATTATCTGATTTTCTTGATCCTACGGACAACAGCAAAACCACCGAAGGTTACCCTGCTCCTCTGCGTGCAGTATTGATTGCCCGTAAACCCTGATAATTTGATTTGAGAACTGGCCCAACAGAGTCAGTTCTCAAATTTACTTAACAGCGGGATTTATTCAAATAAAGTCAGACTCAACATTCCCTTCATCACCTCTACAACACCACCATCAACACCGTAATGTGAAAACTCATCCACTTCATTGTCAGAACTCATCGTCACCCCTGCTTTGCGGTAAGTCATGGTAGAAGGCATAATCCGGCCTGCTGAGCTATGAACTTCCGTTAATCCTATGTCGATAAATTTATGGATATTACTAAGGCGAACACCTGCACCCGCCATAATAATTGGCCCTTGACTGGCTTGTTGCAGCTCTTTTAATAATGGTAATCCCAATTCAGCATTCTGTTGCTGACCAGAAGTCAATATCCGCTTCACACCAAGCTGAGTTAGCTGGTCCAACGCGACATAAGGATTAAAACACATATCAAATGCACGGTGAAAAGTAACAGCCATATCACCAGACAATGCCACCAATTGTTGCATACGCGGCAAATCAATATGCCCTTCTTCATCCAATATGCCAAAAACAACACCCTCAAATCCCATATCACGGATCTGAGCGATATCATTTTTCATCACCTCAAAATCTGAATGGCTATAACAAAAGTCGCCCCCTCTTGGGCGGACAATGGGGTGTACAGGAATACTTAATTGCTCAATAGCCTGCTTTAACGTACCAAAACTCGGTGTTAATCCTCCTTCCGCCGGACTGGCACACAGCTCTATCCGGTCAGCCCCGGCCTGTTGCGCGATCAATGCACAACCTACGCTAAAACAACAAATCTCTAACTTTGTCATCAGAAGTTCCTTAAACACCCGGTCATTTAGCAAGCAATGAATCTAAACGATTCAGTAAGTCAATTCACTAACTATGGCATTTAACTATTTCCAATGATTTGTAGGAAATCACAAGGTCAGAATTTTTCTCTGAATCGTAGGGATAAAAAAGTTACTTTTGCTGACTAGTGCTCATTTTTAACAATCTCACGCAATGTAAATGGGTGAAACTTGACGGTGATTTCGCCATCAGTAATCGCTAAGGTAGGATTAGGCAGCCGTTCTTGCTCCCCTTTGGGCTGACTCTGTTTAACTATCCCCAACTTGGGTGTATATTATATTCAAGTTGGGGACAGATGGATAAACGATGGAAGCGATATTTATTGAACTACCACCCTTTGAACGTTACCGCCATAACTACCTAAGTGATGAGGAGTTTCGAGCCTTCCAAAATATGCTGTTGAAAGATCCAACAGCAGGAGACGTTATCCAACACACTGGCGGATTACGTAAAGTACGTTTTACTGATTCGCGAAGGAAAAAAGGAAAACGGAGCGGTATTCGGGTAATTTACTATTGGTGGGTATCTGAATCGCAATTCATGCTTTTCACTATCTACGATAAAGATGAAATGTCAAATTTGACTAAAGAGCAACGCGAATCTTTACGTCAAATGTTAGAAATGAGAAAAAAGGGGACATAAATGAGCCGTGATCTATTTGCAGAACTCAATGAAGGAATGAAAGCTTGGGAGGAAGCTAATAAAGGCAAACTCACATTGAAAACACACAAGAGAGTGTTAAAAAATGATATCACCATCAATCCAGATGAGTTGAAATCCATCCGGAGTAAACTGAATATTTCTCAGGCTGTTTTTGCCCAGTACCTGCATACTGGTGAAACAACATATCAGAACTGGGAGCAGGGACGAGCCAAACCAAATAAACAAGCGGTGTTACTGATTAAAATGGTGGAGCGCCACCCGCAGGCACTAGAATTCCTTGCCAGCCTCACATAACGATATCACTTTAATTCATGTGGCCTGGAATTCACTTTTAACAATCTCACGCAATGTAAATGGGTGAAACTTGACGGTGATTTCGCCATCAGTGATAGCTAAGGTAGGATTAGGCAACCGTTCTTGCTCCCCTTTAGGCTGACTCTGTTTAACAGAAAAACCTGTCGGCAAAGGTTGTGGTAATAACGCCTTTGCTGTTGCTGATAATATTTCGGGAGCCACAGGCAACACCAGTTCTACATGTTCCCAGCCTTGATGCGGGTAAATTTTCTTACCCGGATAGGGCAATTCAACACAATCAATTTGCCAATTAAGCACCGCGATTGGCTGCGCTAAATCAAACAGGTAAATCGAACGCCCATTAATAATATTTTCCGACATCAGACTGCCACATTGCAAAAAACCTTTACGCCAGCGTTCCGCTACAGATATGTCATGACAACGTAAAGAAATATGATCGGCTTGATATTGCTCAACATTCAAATTAAGCCGCTGTTTAAACCGCGCCAATTTTTGCGCAAATATGGCCAGATCAGCCACTAAATCCTGTAATTCAACAATGGAAGAAAAATGAGCCATATTATCCCAGTTAAAATGTAGGTACCCTTCCCTTGACCTCTAACCATCCAAGAGTTCCAAAGACCTGCCGCTATTCAAGCCTCGAATAATACTCTCAATTTATAGCAAATTGAAATTTAGCACGCTCTCAATAAGTTCCTGACTCTCTGCTGGCTTCTTGCAGTGCCTGCGAACATTTACCTTGATGATGAATAGACACGATTTATCAGCGGGTATTTATGGTTTCAACCGGGTGCTCACTGAAGTCAAAGATTTTACCGGGCATCAGTTTAAAACCATGACTTTGCCCACCGCCGGCCAGACGTTGGTTCTAAACTGCCTGCTGACGGCGCTGGACAAACGGTTTCGCCTCCGCATCTTTCTGAAAAAGCCAGTTAAAAAAGGTATCGCCTAACGCCCAGTAAATAAAAGAGAGAAATAATAAGAGCAACGTTATTTTCAATATTTTCATACTAACGATTCCTTTTGATCACAGTGTTCTCGTGTTGGTGTTTAGATAAACGGGTGATATAGCCTTCGTGACATTACTTTATTTTCCAGTAGTCTATTGTCTGGCGATTAAGGTCAATTCGCCCATCCGGGTATTCAACCCATTCCTTCCCTTTAGTAATAGTTATTTTCGGCATTTTGGTTTCATCTAATTTAGGTTTATAAGTAATTTTCCATTCGGCACCCGGTGTTAACTTTAACCGAAAGGGATACATATCGACCTGACCCTGCAAGAATATACCCTTCGGGAATTGTTCAGATATTTCCAAAACAGGATAAATAACCGGACTAAAGTCAATAGTATTTAATGCCGCGATTTCACTAATATTCGTCTGGGCAGCATCATCAATAAATGCGGTTAAACCGGTTCCTCCATAGGGCACCGCATCTTTCACCAAATGGCGTACATCGGCATACCCCACTGCCACAGAAGCTTGATTGATTTTCCATTTACACCAGCCCCCGCCACTAAAAGGTAATTTCGCCTGAAAATAACCGGTTTGTGGGTCTGCCTTTACATCCAAACGCAATCTGTTATAAGTTGGCACCTTATAAGGTGACATACCAGCATCCAACTGATATCTAAGACAGTCTTTTGAGATATACTGCGCGGACACATACGGTTTGGTATATTTCGGCACGACGCCTTCCACGGTAATTAACGGCCCCTTTCCGGCAGATGAAAAGGGAAATAGCCAGTTAAAAAAGGTATCGCCAAACGCCCAGTAAATAAAAGAGAGAAATAATAAGAGCAACGTTATTTTCAATATTTTCAATATCTTCATACTGATAGTTCCTTCTTATCGCAGTAATGTTGTAAGGCCAGTGTGCCTTGTTCTTCCTGTTGGCTGACGGTCAGTGATTTTATTAACTGTTTGTCCATCTCCAGAAAATAGAGATTACGATAATAAATGTTGTCAGGGATAAGCATCTTATCATTATCCATTGTCACCTTAAATTGACGCTGACTGTCCTGATAGACCGTAATCTTATCCGGTTCGCATAACTCTCTGAGGCGCTTATCTATATAACCCGCATATTTATACGAGCTATGATTAGAAAAGCCAAATCCCCCTTTTAAATCAGCCCCTCTGTTTTCAACAAACAGTTTGTCTTTTTCTTGTTGACTGAGCTGATTAAATAACGCATTTTGCCGCTCACCGGCCAGAGAAAAATCCTTTTCTGTTTCCGGGTTTAATTCAGGAATTAAATAAAGCTTGGTGGTGTTATTCCATACTTCCTCGGTCACAGCCGTTATAAGGAGGGCATTCCTGGCGGAAATCAGCCATTCCGGGCAACTGTTGGCTTGAAAAAAATGAACAACCTTACCATGATGCAAATAGATTTCTTTACTGTCAGTCGCTTGTTTAATGGCTTTAACAATCGGTGACGGTGGCAACAATTTTATCATTGCCCATTCATATCCCACCGGCACCCAGTAATTAAAAAATCTATTATCCATATCCTGTTCAAAAGGCACCGAAGGGATCGGGTCATCTTCATTTACATGACGATAATGGGTAATGGCAGACAATTCCTCTACCGCACTGCGGGTCAATGTTCTTGGCATTCCATAACTGTAGAGACAAGGATTATGTTCTTTCAGTTGTGCGCTGTGCAGTAACGCCAACGCGCCTCCCAAACTATGGCCACAAATAAATAATCGCTTGTTTGTAACCAAATTGGCGATATCTTGGAATACTGTCTTAGCTTTAGTGTCATCACTAGGGACTATTAACTCTCCAACCAAACTAAACGCTTCCCAAAACCCTCTATGCACTTTGCCGTGATGAATAAATTCACTGCATAATGCTTTGTCATCATCGCAGCTTAAAGCCAATGGCTGGAAGGTAGCATCAGTCAGGTAATTTTCCAGAGTAGCCGTTCCCCGCCAACTGATAATCACATCTTTCTTACTGGCAGCATAAAACAGTTTGGTATCACCCTGTTTATTATCCCCTGCTTGTGAATCAATAAATTCCACCCGGGTATAACGTTCACTAAATGGTACATCGTAAACTACAGGTGTTGCCGACGCTTTTTCCACCTGATAAGGCAGTTTGGAAACATCCACCATTTGCCTGTTAAAGAAATGCTTAACAGAGCCTTCAACATTGACATCACCATCAGCGTAAGCCAACACGCTCATCAAACACTGGTTATAGGCATTAACAATTGAATACTCTTTTTGATGATGCAATTGCAAAACCCAGGCCCGGAATGGACACACTTCCAATACATACCGCTGATTTAACGGATGAACCTGATAGCCTTTTGGCTCCAAGTCCGGGAAATGATAGGGAGGTGGAATTTTTTTAGGATCGTTCCA